>JAHILJ010000038.1 GCA_018897135.1 Nanobdellota archaeon
ATTTAGAAATGAGAGAACTTCAAAAAGAAGGGAAAATAGGGAGAATAGAAGTTGAAGTTGAAAGAAAAGACAAACGAACAATTGGGAAAATTCAAATACCAACTGCTTTAGACCAATCAGAAACAACTTTGATTGCGGCTGCTATTGAAACTATTGAAAGAGTTGGACCATGTGACGCTCAAATAGAAGTTGAAAGAATTGAAGATGTTCGTGGAAGCAAAAGAGATTATATAATTGAAAGAGCGAAAAAACTAATGAAAGGAATTGAAGGTTCAACAGATTCAAAACAAATTTCAAATGAAATTAAAGATGCTGCTAAAATGGCAAATATTTCAGAATACGGAGAAGAAAAACTTCCTTGCGGAGATCTTTCTGGAAAAGAAATAATTGTTGTTGAAGGAAGAGCAGATGTTTTAAACTTGCTTAGAAACGGAGTAAACAATGTAATTGCAATGAATGGAACAAAACTTCCAAATGCAATAAAAGAACTTGGTCGAGAAAAAGAAATAACGCTTTTTGTTGATGGAGATCGTGGCGGGAAATTAATCGCTGAAAATGTTGTGAACAATGCAAATATAACATACATTGCAATAGCTCCTGATGGAAAAGAAGTTGAAGAATTAGCAGGAAAAGAAATTTTGATGAATCTTAGAAAAAAAGTTTCTGTTGACAAGTTTTTTGGAAGAGAAATGAATTCAAATAAACCTGAAGAAAAACCTGCACAAGAATTAAGCAAAGATGAAAAAGAATTCTTGAAGAAAACTATGAAAGATGTTGAAGGTTCTGGGAGAGCAATTATTTTTAATAATTCTCTTGAAGAAATCAAGCAAGTTTCTGTAAAAAGTTTAAATAACGGTTTGAAGAAATTAGATGAAAAAATTAAAGCAATTGTAATGGATGGAACTGTTACAAGTTCAGTAATTCAAGTTGCAGAAGAATTTGGGTGTCAAGCAATTGTAGCAAGTAATTTCGCAACAACCGACTCTAAAATGGAACTTTTGAGTTTGTAATTTTATTTTACTTTTATTTTTTACGTGAAGTAACAAGGTTCACTCCTTGTTACTCACATTTAGTTCTATGAAAAACGATTATTGACTGTTACCACAATAAAGTTTATAAAGGATTTTTATGTTGAATTTTTACAGGAAACAAAGTTTTCTGGATAAATAAATTATATAAAAATGCAAATGAAAACAAAGAACCTTATGGTTTCTTTTATCGCAATTGCAATGGCTTTGTTCTTAGTAACAACTGTTAGTGCTGCTGAATTAGCAAACACAAGTGGTCTTACTGTGACAATTGATAGTATTAATGTTGTTGATGCTCCTGCTCTTATTGCTGGAGAAAATGTTGAAGTAGAAGTTCAATTTACAGCAGATGTTGATGCGTCAAATGTTAGAATTAAAGTTGAGATTGAAGGTGACAAGATAGATGTTGATGCGGTTTCAAACCAATTCGATGTTGAAGCTGGTCATTCTTATAAAAAATCTTTGACTTTGAAAGTTCCATACGAACTTAAGGACGACCTTAGTACAGATGTTGAGCTTAATGTTAAAGTTTGGAATGCAGACTACAAAACAGAAGGCGACTATGTATTAAACGCTCAAAGACCATCATACAATGTTGATTTCAAATCAATCAGTATTCCAAGAACAGTTACAGCTGGGGAAATTTTCCCTGTTGATATTGTTTTGAAGAACATTGGTTACAATGATTTGGACGACCTTTATGTTGTTGCTAGAATTAGTGGAGCTGGCCTTGAAAAAACAGTTTACTTTGGAGATTTAGTTTCAGACGAATGGAACTACAATAGTGACGATGACGAAACAGACACTGTTAACGGAAGAGTCTATATTGAAATTCCATACAACATGGCTGCTGGTCTTTACACACTTGAAGTTGAAGTGTCAACAGATGACATGGTTTTAAGTGAAACAAAGCAAGTAGTTATTGAAAACGAATTTCCAGAAACAATTACAAAAACAGCTGATGGATTATTTGTTGTTAACCCAACAAATTCATTAAAAGTTTATAGAATTGTTTACCCTTCAAATGAGATGTTTTTAACTGTTCAAGCAGGTTCAACTGAATTTGTTGAAGTTAATGCAAACTCAGAAGTTTACACTGTTAATGTTTTAACAATGAATGGTGAACTTGTGGGATCATATGATTTCAGTAAAACAATTTCAGATGATAGCAATAGCGCGATTGTGGTTTTAACAATTATTCTTGCAATAATCTTCTTAGTATTATTGATTGTATTAATTGTTTTAATCGGAAAGAAACCTCAAAAAACTGAAGAGTTTGGAGAAAGTTACTACTAAATTTCTTTTTAATTTTATTTTTTATTTTAGTAACTTTCTTTTTTTTATATTCACAGAAAATGATAAAGAAAACAAAACATGGGACAAGGAATTAGGAGCAATAAAAAGAAATGTATCATACTAAAATGTGAAAAGGAGGTAAAAATAAAATGAAAGAAATAATTGATTTGCTAAAAGAACAAGTACCTAAAGTAAATTCCCCTGCCAGTGGATTTGCAATTGAGCAAGTTAAAGAAAAATTAAGACAACATGTAGCAGGAGGACAATCAGAAGGAGTTCCTTTAGAAATAATGATTTGTCCTTATATGAATACTAGTGTTATTTATATTGATGAAGCAGAAAATTTGATTTGTAACTTTTTCTATAATACAAAGAAAATTCCAACTAAATTAGATTGTTATTTATGTAAAAAATAAAATGACAGAAAAAATCAAACCAAATAATGAAGAATGGGTATTTAAGAATGTTTGCCAGATTTTAGAACAAAATCGTGCAGAGTTTGAAAATTATCACCTAACCCATATAACAAGTGCTAAAGAAAGATTAGAAAAAATTGCAAATCATTTTGAAAACCTAAATCCGCCTCAAAGAAAGAATAGAATTCCAAAAATAATAGAGCTTTTTTGTTTTTGTAGGGATATACCCCCTAAAGAAGGAATGATTAGAGTTCCAAGAGAATTTAAAAATGCAAGCCAAAACTTAGATAAATTAATTTCTAATCCTGAAACATATTATAGTAATAAAGAATCTGGAAGAACTTATCTTATTTGTAGTATCATGAAAAAAATTTATTCTAATTTAAGATTAGATAAATGATTTAAACCTTCAAACTAATCACTTTTATAAATATTTTTTCTTGGCCCAATTTCCAATAGAAGAATTATTAATTTTTGTTTTTTAATATCAAGTATTGCTCTGTATTCACCAATTCTTAAAATAAAATAAGGTGTG
>JAHILJ010000005.1 GCA_018897135.1 Nanobdellota archaeon
CAATTTTTAACTGCGAGTCAAAAGCGTTAGCAGGAAGTAATACTTCTTGCAAAAACAAAATGAAAACAAAAACAAAAATTTCAAAACAAGCAAAAAAGAAAACAAACCCAGATTTAGTCGAAGCTATTTTACTTGCAAAAAAATCAAAAGGGTGGTTGAAAGTTGCAGGGATTTTATCTTATCCAAGAAGAATTAGAAAAAATATTAATCTTAAGGATTTAAATGAAAAAGTAAAAGCAAATGGAAAATATGTTTTTTGCGGAAAGATTTTGTCCTTGGGGGAAATTGATAAAAAATTTGAAATTATTGCATCAGGATATTCTGAAACTGCAAAAGAGAAATTAAATAAAGCTGGTTGTAAAATTTTAAATATGGTTGAAGAAATTAAAAAAAATCCAGATGCAAAAGGATTGGAGCTTTTAGAATGAAAATCATAGACGGAAAAAATGCTGTTATGGGAAGACTTGCGAGTTATGTTGCAAAACAAGCTTTGCAAGGTGAAGAATTTGCTATTGTGAATTGTGATAAAGTTATTGTAACAGGAAGTAGAAAAAATATTCAAGAACATTATAAATTAAAACGAAGCAAAGTTGGAAGTGGTCAAAAAGGGCCGAAAATTTCTCGTTCAAGTTTTGAAATTGTTAAAAGATGTATTCGTGGAATGTTACCAGACCATAGAGAAGGAAGAGGAAGGGTTGCTTGGAAAAGAATTAAATGTTATAATGGAGTTCCAAAAGAATTTGAAAGCAAAGAAAAAATAAGTTCTGGAAAAGAAAAAACAGGGAAGTTCATTTATGTTAAGGAGATTTACCATGAGAATAATTAAATCTGGAAAAAGAAAACGTGCTGTTGCAAAAGCGATTTTAAAAGAAGGTTCTGGAAAAGTTATGATAAATAAAAAACCTTTTGAAAAATTACATTTGTTTGATAAACTTAAAATTGCAGAACCATTAGAACTTGCAAAAAGTGTTTTGAATACTCTTACATTTGACGCTGAAATTTCTGTGCGTGGTGGAGGAGAAAAAAGCCAAGTTGAAGCTGCGCGAGTTGCATTGTCGAGGGCAATTATTGCATTCACAGGTTCAAAAGAACTTAATGAACTTTTTGTTGCATATGATAGAAATCTTTTGGTTGCAGATGTTCGAAGAAAGGAAGCTTACAAACCTGGAGATTCTAAGGCAAGGAAAAAAAGGCAAAGTTCAAAGAGGTAAATTTATTGGGACTTGATATGCGTGAATAGAAAAAAAATAATCTCCAGAATAAATTGCTTTTGATAAAACATTTGCACAGTATGTTAATTGTGGACAAAAAATTCTTTTTTCTGTTTGATTTTCTTCAGGACTTTTTGGAATCTCCCTTTTTATTGAAACTTTTTCTATGCCTCTCAAGCCGATTAACGATTCTCTTATTGCCGTTGCTGTGTCTTCTGAAAGACTTCCCCAAAAAGAAAGTTTTATTTCGTTTGGTCTAAGATGCTTTTCTTCAATAAAATAATTTATTATAATTGGAACTGCCATAAAATCATCAAAAACTGAAAAGTCAGAATCTAAAATTCCATAACGAATACTTGCCTTTGTTCTATTCTCTACGAACCAATTTTTACAATAATTTTGGTTTCTTCTTTCTGCTGAAAATTCTTTGTTCTCCCAAAATTTGCTTTCTTTTGAAAAAACAGCTGAAACTATAGTTCCTTCTTCCCCATTTGGGTTTACATATTTCGCAACCCCGACGTAAAGTGGACCTCTTTTTTGGAACATCATACAATAAAAATTGTGTTCAAGTATAAAAGCATTTATAAGATTGAGTATCTATTTCATGAAATGAGCGAAAGAAAAGAAGTTTGGATGAGAATTGTTGTTGGTTTAATATCTGGGATTGTGCTCGGTGTTTGGAGATACTTGATTTTTGTTTTTGTTGTTATAAATTGGATTTACACTTTATTTGCAGGAAAAAGATTAAAAGAACTTGCTGAAATGTCTGAAGTTTGGAATACTCAAATTTATATTTTCTGTCGGTACATGACTTTTGTAACAAACAAGCGACCTTTTCCATTTACAAAGTTAGAAAAGAGTTTGAGTCGGTTTGGGGTTTGATTTGATTTAAAAGAATTATTGTGATTTATTGGCTATTTTATTTCTTAATTCCCCTTTTCTCCAACTTATTTTGAACATGGTTGAAAAGAGTTGAAGATATTAGGGGTTGGTGGTTGCCTTGGTGAGTTTGACCATCGAACTTTATTTTGCCTAAGTATGTTTGATTTGTAAGCACTTTTTTTACGCCGTTTACAGAAAAACCATATTTTTTTGCAAGTTTTGTTAAACTAATTTCATTATTTAGGAATTCTTGAAAAAGTTCTTGGACTTGGAAAAAGTTTTCAGCTTGAATCATTTTTTTGTTTTCTAATTTATATCCAAAAGGTGCACGCGAAACAACTTTTCCGTCGCGCGCTTGTTTGTCCATTGAAAACTTTGTTCGTTCACTTGTAACATTTCGCTCAAATTCTGCAAAAGCGGAAATAACATGAAACATTAACTTGCCTGAAGCAGAAGTTGTCTCAATCTTATCTTGCAATGAAACAAAATCAATGCCCCATTGTTTAAGTTTTTCAATTGTTTCAATTAAATCAATTAAACTTCTAGAAAACCTATCTAATTTGTAAATAAAAATTGCTTGAAACTTCCGGACTTCTGCGTCTTTAAGCAATTGCACCATTTCTGGTCGACCTTTAATATCTTTTGCAGACCTTCCTTCGTCTTTGTAAATCCTAAATAAATCATAACCAAGTGCTTTTGCATAATTTTGCAATGCTTCTTCCTGTGCAGCTAAAGAAACGCCTTGTCTTACTTGTTCTTCTGTTGAAACACGAACATAAATTGCTGCAAGTGGTTTTTGGGTTTGAAGGGTCATTCAACCCCCCATTTGGACAGCTGTTTAAACAGTTGTTTGTTGTTTTTGTAAAGAATTGTGTGAATTCCGAGCTTTTTTGCAGGTTCTATGTTCCATTTTTGATTATCAATAAAAATTGCTTCAGACGGTTTTGTCTTGAGTTTTTTTAAAACAAGTTTGTAGATTTTTGGGTGTGGTTTTCTTAAACCAACATCGCACGAAATAACAACAGCATTAAATTTTTTCATTGGTTTTTTTGGTGCAAAAACATCTGCAGACAAATGCCATTGGTCTGACAAAATTCCAATCTTGTAACCTTTTTTTTTCAAGCTAAAAGCAAATTTGTAAAGTTTTTTATTTCTTTTGAATTTTTTTCTATATGCTTTATGAAAAAGTTTTTCGATCTCTTTTTGCGGTTTTTTCAAATTTTGAGAAAGGACTTTTAGAAGGAGTTGTTTTGAAATTTTATTTTCCATTGACTCAGAATAAACCGTATCAATTGAATCAAAATACTGGTCTAAAGAAATTCCAAGTTTGGAAGCCATATATTCATGAACGCCTTTTGTATGATAACATCCATTTATCTTTCTTGATTGCTCTCCTAATTCTAAAACGCCTCCAATATCAAATATTATGGACTTTGTTTTAGAACACCTCTTTTTACTTTCCTCTTTCATAGGAGGTTGTGTGCACTAAGGTTTATAAATTTATTGTGCACGGGAAGTTAGGGTGCCCTAAGTGAATGGATTTGTGTGTAAAATGTAGGCTTTTTAATATAAACTCTGAAATGTGCAAATTTTTATGCCTTTTAATAAGATTTGAAATTATAAATAAAGAATTCAGAAAATACAAAAAATAATTTAGAGTGATTCTGTATTTAGAATGGTTGTTGCTTGATAAAAGCAAAAAGAGATGCTTCTTTTTAATTTTTGTTAAAATTTCTAAAATATAATTCCGTGCATTAAGGTTAGCTTAGTTAACGGCTATTTGATTATTTCTTATTTAATAAAATAGTGTCCATGTGTGCATAAACTAGGCATTCTTTTAATGAAATTTTTTCACAAAAAATCCCAAATTCAGAATCTGTTATAGAAAAAGGGCAAGAAAAATCTTATGCGGTAAATTTTTCCCAAATATATGTGCTTGTTCAAATTTGCTATTAAGAATTGGGCAGTAAATTTTTTGTTTCATAAAAAATAATATCCTGATTTTATATAAATATTTAGGACAATTCCAAAGTATTAAATTTGTGATCTTGGTGCATCTCCAAAGAGATAGTGATTTAGCTGTTTAAGGGTGTTTGGACAGCTGTTTAAGGGTGTTTGTTGGTGTTTTTTTTGGAAAAATGAAAA
>JAHILJ010000039.1 GCA_018897135.1 Nanobdellota archaeon
ATGTTCCAAAATTTCTTTTTTATTATCTGCAAGTTTTTCTAATCTCTTCACCATTCTTTTTTAAATAGAACATTCTTTTTAAAATTATCGTGTTTTGAATTCAACAACATCTAAATCTTTTAAGGCGTGTTTTAGACCGACTTTTTGTCCGGGAAATTTTGAAGAAGGGCCCCAGATTTTTGTTTCTTTTACATTTTTTGAAAAACCTTTGAGAATTTTTTCTGCAACCTCTCCAACATTTGAATTCTTTTTTAGAATAATTGGACGAGGGGATTTTTCTTTTCTTGGCTCTTTTGTATAAACTCGAATCTTGTCGAACTTTTCAAATATTTTCTTTTTTAATTCTTGAATTCCTGAACATGTTTGAGTTGAAATAAAAACAAAATTATATTTTTTTGTTTGAAATTTTGAAGTGAGTTTTCGCTTTTCATTTTCAGGGATTTTTTTGAACTCATTAAAGACAATAATTTGATTTGGGGTTTGTATTTGGAATTTTTCAAGTTCTTCAAAATTTTTTATTAAAATTAAAACAATATCTGCACTATTTGTTAACCCTTTATCATAATTTTCAGATTCTATTGCAGGATTTTCAATTAATTGTATTTGTATTGATTCATGGGTTGAAATTCCTACAACAGGTTTTTTTGTGCAAAATTCTGAACTTGAAATTCTTGGCTTTGCATTTGTTAATACGGAAATTAAACTGGACTTTCCAGTGTTTGTGCGTCCTATTATTACTACTTGCAAATCGCCTTTTTTTATTCCTGCTTGAGTTGATTTCCCTGACTTCTTAGCTTTGATAAGTTGTTCTTGAAATTTTTTCAATCTTGTTTTTAATTGTGCTCTTAAATTTTCAGCACCTTTGTGACTTGGAGCAAGAGAAATCATTTTTTTCAATTTTTCAATTTTGTTTTCTAATGAATCTGCTTGTGAATATTCTTTTTCAGCTGCAAGATAATCTGGGTGTGCATTTATTGGCATATTAAAATAAGGTTTCTTCTACTTAAAAAATTATTGAGTAAAATTTATAAGAGGTTATTTCCTTATTTATTAAAGGAGGAAAAATGGGAGAACAAATACAACCGCAAACACAGCCCCAACCACCAGCACAAACTCTACCAATTATGCAAAAGCAAGTTCAGCCAATTGAAAGGCCACAGTTAATTCCTCCAAAAAATAACATTGTTTCTTCTGTTCCACCGAGAGTTCAATTGCCCGTGATTATGGGTGTTCCACCACAAGAGCCGGTTAAGAAAAAGAAATGGTGGATTTGGTTAATTTTAGGAATTGTTCTTTTAGTAGTCGGTTTTATTATTTTTGGTTCTTCTCTTTGAAGATTAAATGTGTAGTTTACATGCATATCTTGTTAGATAATTGAAAATTAGTTCACACTTTGTGTTCAAATTAATATAATTCCAAACCCCATTTCATTTGGTTTTCTACAGATAAAAAATTCAATCTTCAAAATATTAGGTAAATTATTAATTAATTTTTCGTGGAGAGCCTTGACAAGGTCTGGCTCGTAGCATTAATATTTGCGTAGCAAGAATTTACATATAAAACAGGGAAGGATATGTGTCTGTGGATAAAACAATTTTTGAACTTTCAATTATATTTAAATAGTTAGTCCTTTTTTTTAAAGTATGGAGCCAAAATTTTACAGAAAAGTTTTGAAAAATGGAATGACAATTCTTTTTGAAAAAAGAGATTTGCCTGTCGTCAGTGTTGCATTTGCTGTGCGTCACGGTGGAATTCATGAAGAAGTTTTTGAAAAAGGAATTTCTCATTTTATAGAGCACATGCTTTACAAAGGAACAAAGACCAGGACGTCGAAACAAATTTCAGAAGAGCTTGAAAAAAACGGGGGTGAGATGAATGGTTTTACAGAAAATGCAATTACAGCTTATTGGTGCAAAATGCCGTCAGATAAATTGAAAATTGCTTTAGATGTTTTAACAGATCTTGTAAAAAATCCTTTGTTAGATAAAAAAGAAATTGAAAAAGAAAGGCAAGTTATTTTTGAAGAAATTAAAATGTATCATGATAATCCATTGAGATATGTTTTTGAAGAAATTCAGAAATGTTTGTATGATGGAACAATGGGAATTGATTTGGCTGGAACTTTTGAAACAATGAATTCTATTGACAGGGAAAAAATGGTTGAAAAATTTAAATCTGTTTATGTTCCTGGAAATATGGTTTTGGCTGTTGTTGGAAATGCAAATTTTGACGAGCTTGTGAATTTTGCTGAAAAGAATTTTGGAAATACCCTAAAGGGCACGAGTGAAAAATCTGAAATTTCTGTTAAAAAGTTTGATTTGAAAAATGAAGTTAAGGTTGAAGAAAGGAAAGGTATTGATCAGGCAAATTTAGTTTTTGCATATCATGTTCCTTTGGTTGAAGATAAAAAATCCGATGCTGCAAGGATTTTAACTTGTTTAATGGCTGGCGGTTTGTCTTCAAGGTTGTTTGAAGAAATTCGTGAGAAAAGAAATCTTGCATATGCTGTTAAAGGCGGTTCACAGATTTCAAAATATTTTGCATATAATTTTATTTATGTTGGGACAATGAAAGAAAATGTTGAGAAAGTTAAGAATTTAATTTTAAAAGAATTTGGAGAAGTTGCAAAAAGTTTGGATGAAAAAGAATTGAATTCTGTTAAAGAGCAGTTAATTGGCAATTATAAAATTTCTCAGGAAGATTCTGCATCGCAAATGCAAAGTTTACTTTTTGCAGAAATGGATGGTCAGGCAAAAGAGTTTTATGAATTTGAAAAAAACATACGAAATGTTAAATTGGAAGATGTTCGAGAGCTTGCAAAAAAAGCAAAAGAAAAATTTAGTTTTTTTGCATTGGTCCCTAAAGAATAGAAAGCATTAAATAGTTTTTTGAACTTTGTTTTTTATGAGACGTGGAATAGATGAAAGAACAATTTTAGATAAATTTGTAGAAGATTTTTGTGAAGTTGTTGAAAAACATGTTAAGTATATTATTTGTTCTGGTTTTGTTGCAATTGCTCATGGAAGAAGTCGTGGAACAGAAGATATAGACATGATAATTGAAAAAATTTCAAAAGAAAAGTTTTTGAAATTACATCGAGATTTGGATAAGGCAGGATTTGAATGTATGCAATCGTCTAAACCTGAAGAAATTTATGAAATCTATTTAATTAATGGAGATAGTGTTAGATATACTTTGAAAGGAGAATTTCTTCCTGAAATGGAAATTAAGTTTGTTAAAGACGAGTTAGATTTAGAGCAAATTAATACAAGGCAAAAAATTCCTTTTACAAAATTAAATATTTTCTTTTCTTCTATTGAATCTAATATTGCATTTAAAGAAGA
>JAHILJ010000006.1 GCA_018897135.1 Nanobdellota archaeon
CGGTCAATACTTCGCTGTGAATATGTTAAAACAACTGGCTTGTTCAATTTGCCCAAGAAAAAACTTAAAGCAGCTGCAGTATAATGCAAAGTATCTGTTCCATGTGTTACAATAACTCCTTGAATATTTGAATCATTCAAAAACTTCTGAACAATTCGCGCAATTTTTTGCCAGTCTTTATAATCCATATTTTCAGAACCTTTCATAAACGGAACTTCAAACTTAAGCACATTAACTTTTTCAAAAAGCTCTGGATAAAATTTAAACAAATTCTCAGGATTATCTAACCATTTTACAGCACCTGTTTTTGTATCTAACCGAGAAGCAATTGTCCCACCTGTAATCACCATTGCAATGTTCGGCTTTGAAGAATCTTTTTTCAAAACAAGCTCTTCTTTTTTATCTAAATTTTTTTCTAAAACTTTAATTTCTAAAACTTCTTTTTTTCTAAATCCAATATTATAACCAGAATCCAACTTCAAAAGAACAATTCCGCTTTCAGGACTTTCTAAAAAAATTCCTTCATAAATTTTATGCATTAAATGCAATTCAACATAATCTCCTGGAACAGCTGTTGTTTTTTTCATTTTTTATTTTCTTTTAAACATTTATTTAATATTTCTTTTTTCAAAATTAAATAAGGAAACTTCTGCCTTAATTCATTTGAATATCCTCTAGGAACAGAACAACTTAAAACATCTTTCCCAACTTCCTTAATTAAATTGAACGCAGGAACAAAATCAGCATCTCCAGAAATTAAAACAGCTAAATCAATATTTTCTTTAATTGCCCCCTTCACCATATCAATCGCAATCCAAACGTCAATCCCCTTCTCTTTTTGAAAATTATCAGACATATCTAAAAAACTTTCTTGAACAATTGGTTTACAAATTTTACACAAATCCCAAGATTCAATAAAATCCTGTCTTTTTTTCTTTAATTCTTTTGTAGATAATTTTTGCAGTTTTCTTGTAATAATTTTAACTCCTTGTTTTTGCAAATGTCCTAAAAAAGCCCTTTGTTTCTTATAGATTAATTCATTATCTGCTCTGTTTGGCATGGAAGAATACCAACGAATTTCAACAAGTTTTAAATTTTTCTTTTTTAAAATAAAATCTGATAATTTCTTTATATCTATATTGCTTGGCTTAAACCAGGGTTTAACATTATGATACCAATTATTTGCATCAACAAAAATAATTGCTTTTTTCATATTAAAAAACCCCTAAAAAAGAACATGAAGCCCGGCATGTTCAAAAGAAGATACCGGGGACTTAAAGTATTACTTTTAATACCTAAGAGTTTATAAATTTTCTGCTTTTTTAATTGGTATAATGAACTCATTTCAAACTCTCCTCAACAATTTTAATTTCTTCAATAGAAACAGCAAATAGGTTCTCTTTTGTCTCTTTATCTGGGGGTAATCCAAAGGACATCCTTCCTATAACTTCTCCTGTATCTTTTTTGATTAAAGGACCTCCAGACATCCCTTCATGACCTCCATAAGCACAGCACATTATCCTTTTATCTTTTAGTTTAACATCTCTATCTAAATTAATTTTTCCGATAAAAAGAATTTTTCCTTCGGAATGCTTTTTTAAATTTTCTAGATTATTACACTTCTCAATAATTATTTTATTCTCTTCCCACCTACAATCCAAAAGAGGCATATCACTCTTCATAAATCCTTCATTATAACATTCTGTTTCTAAAGAATATTCCTTAGATATTTTATAAGAGCTTATCTTTTTATTTTCCTTTAAATTTTTAATAATGGTCAAATCTGTTTCTGGAAATTCTTTAAAATAGTTAGGAAATATTTCATATACAAAATTTTCTGACAATACCCAATATTGACAATACCTATAATTATCATTTGGTTTAAAATTATCTTTATTAAGAATATGATTTGCAGTTATGATGTAATTTGAATCAATAAAAAAACAGCTTCCACATATCCCTCCGACTGTATCTTTTATCCCTTTATTATATGATAATTTAAAGATAGCACCTAACATTTCATTTCCCACTCCCCCCAATAACCTTCTTTTCTTCTTCATTAATTTCATATAACTTATAAACTTCCTCGTCAATTTCGTAATCGACGTTTTTAATATCCTGCTCTGATTTTCCTTCTTTGTGAAATTCTATAATTCTTTCAACTAA
>JAHILJ010000040.1 GCA_018897135.1 Nanobdellota archaeon
GAATTATTGGGGGGCGTTAAACAAATAAAAGAAAACAAAAATTTAATGATTGTCTTTAAACAAGATGTTGAAGAATTTGTTGGATTAAACGGAGAAAAAATGGGTGTTTTTGAAAAAGGTCAGATTGTAAATATTCCTAAAGAAATTGCGCAAATTTTAATTGAAGGCGGTCAAGCAGAGCTGATTGAGAAATAATTCTTTTTGAATATCGAGGACACAGAGGTTTCCTTTGCTTAACCTTCCTTTCAAATTACTATTTGTAATAAGTTATGAATATGTATTCGAAACATTTATAAAGTGTAATGAATTGGTATTCATAATTAAATAAGGAGAAATTTAAAATGCCACAAGGAGATAAAACAGGTCCAAGAGGACAAGGCCCTAAAACAGGAAGACAACTTGGAAATTGCGAAGATGCTCAACCAGTTGGACGAGGTTTTGGTAGCAGGTTTTGCCCAAGATGGGGTTTTAGTAGAGGATTTAGAAACTTTCAGCAAATCCAGTTTACCGAAGCTGATACCCTAAAGGGCACAAGTGAAAAGAAAATTTTAGAGCAAGAACTTGAAGATTTGGACTTAGATAAAAAAGAAATAGAGAAAAGGTTAAAAGAACTTAAAGCTTAAATTGAAAATGCCAAAAGCAAATTTAAAATTTCCATTAGTCTTTTTTAGGAGTAAAAATGCCTAGACCAATAAGATGTAGGAGAATTCAACATATGCCATCTGCAACTTACTTTAAACCGGCTGGAGTAAGAATGGTAGATTTGCAAGAAATTGTGCTTAATATTGATGAATACGAAGCGGTTAGGTTAGTTGACCTTGAAGAAGTTGAGCAACTTAAAGCAGCTGAAAGTATGAAAATTTCACAGCCAACTTTTTCCCGTTTATTAAAAAGCGGAAGAAGAAAAATTGCAAATGCTTTGATAAATGGGAAAGCAATTAAGGTTGAAGGTGGAAATTTTAGTTTTAGATAAATTTATTAAGAAGATTTTGTTTTTTGTTTTATGGAAAAGAGTAGATTAATAACAGGAATTGTAATGATTTTTCTTGGATGTTTTTTAATTTTTCTTGGAACTTTTAAAAAAGTTTATCCTACTTTAATTTATGGGATTCCTATTTTTGTTATTGGAATAGTTATTTTGTTTAATTCTAAAGAAGATAAAATTGAAGAAATTAAAAAAGTAAAAGGAGGTAAAAAATGAGTGATCAAATTTTTGTGACAACAATAGAACAAGTTCCTGGTAAAAAAGTTGTAAAAGTTTTAGGTGTTGTTAAAGGAAGCACTGTTCGAGCAAGAAATATTGGACGAGATATTGGAGCTGGTTTCAAAAGCATGATTGGTGGAGAAATAAAAACATACACAGAAATGGCAAATCATGCTCGAGACGAAGCATATAATCGAATGGTGAACCAAGCAATTGAAATGGGTGCTAACGCAATTATAGGAGTTCGTTTTATGACTTCAATGATAATGCAAGGTGCTTCTGAAATGCTTGCTTTTGGAACAGCTGTGAAGTTGAAGTGAGGGGGATTTGTTTGGTGATGAAAATGGGAAAATTTTTAAATATAACTTGCTTTAATATTTAATGAAGCATTATTGTGAACAATGTAAAGTAGAGATTTCTAAAAAGGTCTATGATTATTCTAAAAAAAATTATGGAAAAGCTTTATGTCGAAAGTGTCAAAAGGATTCTAATTTAACACTAGATAATAAGAAGAAAGATTTAAAGAAAAAAGAAGAACCTAATGGATTATCAAAAAAAGAAAGTTTCTTTACAGAAAGTATGATTAAGGGAAGAATTGCTGAGACTTTGATTGAAGAATTATTTTTAAGATTAAATTATAATGTGTTTAGATATGGAATGGAAAATACTGTTCCAGGAATTATGAATTTGCTTAAAGGGGTTAGAGGAGATGTTGCAAATGATATTAGAAGAATGCCAGATTTTGTAGTTCAAAATCCAAATACAAACAAAGTTTATTTTGTTGAAGTTAAATTTAGGACAAGTGAGGAATTTAAATTTAAAGATTTGCCAAAAAATTATCCTTATGAAAATTGTTATTTTATTATTGTTTCTAAGAAACATATTAAGTGTATAACTTATGAAGAATTAAAGGAAGGAAAAGAAGTAAGTCCTAAGAGCCAGAATTATCTAGGAAAAAGAAAAGAATTTGAGTTAGAAAAAGAGGTAATAATTGAATTTTGTAATTTTGCGGTTAAATTTTTTGAAAATGTTTGAATAGATCTAAACTAATTTGTTCTACGCCCCAAAAATGTTATCTATAATGACATGAAAGCCTGTGGAGGGAGTTGAACCCCCGACCTACTGATTGCTTTGCGGAAATCACGAAGCATTGAAATCTTGATTTCAACGTACAAGTCAGCCGCTCTGCCACTGAGCTACACAGGCAAGACATATGTATAGCGATTAAATGGTTTAAATATTTTCTACCATTGTAGTTTCTTTTTCTAAAAGAAACCCATGAGCTACACAGGCATAATTTAAGAAAGATAAAAAGGGTTTAAAGATTTTTTGATATTAAATAATGTGTAACCTTGTGATATATGTAGATAGGAAACCGAAAATTAGTTCGCAACATAAAGGAAACCAAGGTTTCCCTTATCAACCATTCTTTAAGATAGTGCTCAAGGCTGATTTGCTCAAATTAATATAACTTCAAAATCGCCTTTGGCAGATTTTTCCGTAGCTAAAATTATTAATATATAAAATTCCAAAAGTTATCTTAATTATTTTCTTTAAAATTTTGGCTTGACGATGTCTGGCAAAATTTATTAATTGTGAATAAAATGAACCAAATTTAAATTGTTTCACAGATCCTGTTAATTAAATAACATGTTCATCTTCTGCTCTTTTGTAATCATGAATTTCGTCAATCGAAAACCAAAGTGAAAGTTCCCGTTGAGCATCTTCTTTATTTGCTGAAGCATGAATAAGGTTTTTTACAGGGATTTCTTTTTCATCTGCATGTTCAAAACTAAGGTGAGAAAAGTCCCCACGAATTGTTCCTGGAAGTGCAGATTTTGATTCTGTTGTTCCAACAATTTTCCTTACATTTTCAATTGCATCAACACCTTCAATAACCATTCCAACTATTGTTTCAGAAGAAATATATTTCAAAAGTCTTTCCCGAACTTTTTCTCCACGTCTTTTTGTAATGTCTTCTCCATAATGTTTTTTTGCTAAATCAAGATCAACATTTGTTAATTTCAATCCAACAATTTTCAAACCTCTTTGTTCAAATCTTTTTATTATTTCTCCAATTAATCCTCGCTGAACTCCATCAGGTTTTATTAAAACTAAGGTTTGTTCAATTGTCATTTTTTTCAACTTTTAGAATCCGTATTTCGCAGAATGACAATGGATATATTTTTTTTAATTTTAAGCTAAGTGGTTTTTGTATAGAATTTTTTAAAAGATCTTCGAAAATAGTTTCAATTTTTTTGTCTTTTGCATAATTTACTAATTCTTCATGAGCTTTTTCTCGAAGAGCTTTTCGAACTTTTCTTGAAACTTTTCTTCTTGTAACTAAAAAAGGTTTTATTCTAATTTGCCCGTCTTGGCAAGGTGTTGAAAAAGAATCTTCAACATAGTTTGTTCCTTTTCGAACCATTTTTTTTAAAAAATAAGGCATAACTTGTGTTTTTGTAGGAACAGTTGTTATTTTTTCTCCATCAACTTTGACTTCTAATTGAAGCAAAATACTTTTTCCTTTAAGAGCCCTTGTTAAATCATATCTAATTATTCTTTTGTTTAAATCTTCTGGAGCATAAGCTTGTAATTCTGTTGTTTTATTTATTAAAGGAATCTCAACTTCGAAGAACTTTTTTTTACCTTTTGATTTAGCCATGCGAGGACACCTACGGTTTCCTTCGCTTAACCTTCCCTTTCGACGCGGTTGGGCAACTTCTTAAATTGCCTCCGCTGGAAGTTGCGAAGAAATTATTTAATTTATTTATTTGAGTTTTCATTTTATTCTTGTAACACCTTTCCTGCTCTTATACCTTTTTTTTGATATTTAGACTTTCCGCATTCTTTGCAAGTGTACATAAAGTTTGTTTTTTTAGTTGTTTTTGATTTTCTTTTGTTTTGTGAAATTGGTTTTTTACTATATTTTCCTTTGTTTCCTACCCCTCTATTTGATCCTCTTAATTTTGCTCTTGCCAAAGATCCCCTTTTCAAGGTTCCTCTTTTCCCACCTGTTCCAACTATCTTAATTTTTTGTTCTGTTTTTTTATTACAATAAGGGCAAAATCTATTTGTAACTTTAGGAACTTTCATATTGAGAAAAGAGAATTTGGGTTTTTAAAGTTAGTGTTCTTTTTCAGGATTAGGGAAATGTTTAAATATAATCTTTGTTTTTTTAAAAAATGAAAAAGAGATTGCGTGAGGTTTTAGTTTTTATTTTGTATCTGCTTTTTGCAGTTTATTTTGTAAATTATCCTCTTCAGTTTTTAAATATCCCAGAATTTTTTTCAATTGCCGAACCTTGGATAATCTTTGTTGGGGGGATTTTGATTTTGTTAGGTGGAATTGAATATCTTAGGGCGAGAAAAAAGAAAAAAGAATTACTTCTTTCTAAGTGATAGAATAAACAAATATTTATATATTTAATTTTGTTGTTTTATTTATGAAATTTAAAAGAGGACAAGTGACTATTTTTATAATTGTTGCTATTATAATTGTGGCAGCTGTTGCACTTTATTTTCTAGTTGGTTCTTCTCTTAAAACTTCTAAAATTTCACCAACTTTTGAACCAATTTATAATAATTTTTTGCAGTGCATTGAAGAAGATGCTTTGGTTGGAATTGATGTTTTAGAAAGTCAAGCAGGTTATATTTATCTGCCTGAATTTGAACCTGGTTCAAGTTACATGCCTTTTGGTTCGCAGTTGAATTTTTTAGGAAATCCTATTCCTTACTGGTATTATGTTTCTGGGAACAATATTCCAAAAGAACAAATGCCGTCTAAAGTTGAAATGCAAGAACAACTTGAAAAGTTTCTTGAAAGTAAAGCAAATACTTGTTTGTATGATTCATATTATTCTCAAGGATTTGAAATAATTTTGGGAGAACCTGTTTTCAAAGTTGAAATTGAAGAATCAGAAGTAAAAATAAAATTAGACAGGGATTTATCTCTTTCATATACAGGAGAAACAGCTTTGGTTAAAAACCATGAAGTTACTGTTAATTCTAATTTAGGAAAGTTATATGAGTCTGCAAAAAAAGTTTATGATTTTGAACAAGATGAATTATTTTTAGAAAAATACGGGATTGATAATTTGCGGCTTTATGCTCCTGTTGATGGAGTTGAAATTTCTTGTTCACCTAAAACATGGATTGCAGATGAAATTTTTGATCAGGTTCAAGAAGCAATTGAGACAAATACACTTGCTTTAAAATCTGAAGGAAGAATAGATGATTACTTTGTTGTTGAACTGCCTACTGATTCTGAAGTTCGTTTTATTAATTCAAGAAATTGGGCAAGTGCTTTTGAAGTTACGCCCACAAAAGAAAATGTTTTGATTGCAGAACCTGTTGGAAACCAGCCTGGTTTAAATGCACTTGGTTTTTGTTATGTTCCATATCATTTTGTTTATAATGTTGCATATCCTGTCTTGATTCAAGTTATTGAAGACGACGAGGTTTTCCAGTTTCCAATGGCTGTTGTTCTTCGAGCAAATAATCCAAGGAAATCTTTAGATGCAACTTCTGGCATTTTAGTTGAACCTGAATTATGTAAATATCAAAATACTCTTGTGCAAGTTAGAACTTATGACACTTTTTTGAATCCTGTTGAATCTGAAATTTCTTATGAATGCTTGTCCGAATCTTGTGAAATTGGTGCTACAGAATTGGGTGTTCTTGAAAAAGAATTTCCTCAGTGTGCAAATGGATATGTTGTTGTCGAAGCTTCAGGATATGAGCAAGAAAGATATTTGTTTTCAACAACTTCTGAAGGAAGCGTTGATATTATTCTAGACAAATTGTATAAC
>JAHILJ010000041.1 GCA_018897135.1 Nanobdellota archaeon
ATGATGATATTTTCAGGAACTTCTTGAATAATTTCGTGATGGTCTAAAATAAAAACATTTTCTAATTTACTTTTTTTAATTTGGTCCAAACTTCCTGAAGCCAAATCTAAAAAAAGAGTGATTTTATTTTTTGGAAGATTTTCAATAAATTCCGGGTCTAAACTTTTAATAATTTTTAAGGAAAAAGGTTTGTCCAATTTTTTTAAAGTTTGAATCATTATTGTTGCAGAGGTTATCCCGTCTGTATCATTGTGGCTTATAATCTGTATATCTTTTTCTTCTGAAACTTCCAGAAATTTTTTTACTGCGAATTTTATTTGTTCTTCTAAAGAATTTTTTATTTCCATCATTTTCACCTCAGAAAAGATTTATTTTTTAATTAAACCGAAATACTTTTTTAACTTTCTCAATTGTGCAAAGATTCGGTCTTTTTCACGCATAGCTCTTTTATCTTGCTTGTTAGTTTCATAATGTTTTTTTACTTTTTCTAATTTTGTCTCAACATTTTTTAAATCAGGATTTATATATAATTCTTTTTCTTTTAGGATTTTTGAAATTTTTCTATCAAAGTCTTTTGAGTGCACACCTTGATTTTTCAATTCTTGACCTATTTTTTCGCTTGTTAGGTCTTTTTTAGCAAGCTCTATAATTTTTTTTTCAAAATCTGCTTGAGTGAGTTTTTTTGTTTTTTTAGATTCAACTTTTTCTGGCATTTTAATAGATATTGAAATTGTTTTTTAAATCTTTGTGTGGTATTATATTTTTAGAATATAATAATATTTATAAATAGGGTTTTGTTAAAACTATAATGGATAAAAAGAGTGTGAAGATTATTTTTTGTATTAGTTTAGTATTAATTCTCTCTTTGTCGTTGGTTTCTGCTGGGTGGTTTGATTGGGTTGGAAAGATTACTGGTCGGCCAGTGGAAGAATGTGTTGATTCAGATGGCGGGAAAAATTATTTTGTTAAAGGTTCTTGTTCAGGAGAAGGTTCTGGAACAGATAGTTGCATTTCCACAACAATGTTAAAAGAATATTTTTGTATGCCACAAGATTTTATTTGTATCGAGGATTACTATGCTTGTGGAACAGGATATAAATGTGAGCTTGGGAAATGTGTGATAATTCCTCCAACTTATGACGGGAAATGTGTTGGTGGTGAAAAAGGAAATGATATTACTGCAGAAGTTTATGCAGCTTATTTAAATAATCCTTCTTTAATTTTAGAAGAGGCATGTGAAGGTGCTCTTTATGGAACTTGGACATGTTATAATGATAATGGTTGTGTAAGTAATGAAACTTGTTTAAGTGGGAAGTGTGTTGAGAATATTTTGAATGAATCTAGTATAAATGAAACAAAAATTGTTTCAATAATAAATTGTTCAGATTCAGATAAAGGATTAAATTATTATTTAGAAGGAACTTGTTCAGATTCTTTAGGCAATTTTACAGATGTTTATTCTGGGGTAGCACTTATTGAGTATTATTGTTTAAACAATCTTTGTGTTTCAGATGCTTTTGTTTGTGGGCAAGGAGAAGGAAATGTTTGTAAAAAAGAAAAAAGTGGTTGCGAAGAATTAAATGGAGAAACTTTGTTTTCACCAGTTTCTTCTGGAACAAGAATAACTCGAGATAACACTATTTATTACTGTGATGTTTTTAGTTTAGAATTTCAAAAAGCAAAAGGGAACAAAGAAGTTTGTAGTGAAGATTATGAATGTTTTTCAAATGATTGTTCTTCTGGTAAGTGTTCTTCTGTTTATGATGAAATTGAAGAGCAAGGAAGTTTTTTAAGAAAAATCTGGTGTGGAATTTTACATCCTCTTGATGTTACAAAAAGAAATCAGGAAGGGGAAACAGTTGAAAATAATGGTTGGTTAGAATGTTATAATAAAGGTGTAGATTGTGACCCAATTTGTGAAGACAGGGTTTGTGGGGCTTCTGTAAATGGTTGCGGTGATGAAAATGTTTGTGGGGGTTGTGGCAATGATTGGGAAATTTGCCAAGAAGGAAAATGTTTTGATTATCCTAAACTTTGGCTCGGCCAATATGAGGGAAAAAACTTGCAATTTTGTAACTCTTTAGGAAGTTGTACAAGTTATGGCGATAAGGGGAGTACTATTCGTTCAGTAGTTGTTTATGATAATAAACTTTGGTTAGGCCAGGATAATGGAATTTTACAATCATGTGATTCTTCAGGAACTTGCATATCTTATGGTGATAAAGGAAAGGCCATTACTTCAATGGTTGTTTATGATAATAAACTTTGGCTCGGCCAATATGATGGAACTTTACAATCATGTGATTCTTCAGGAAATTGTATCATAAGTCTTGAGGGGGGATATGGGAGTGTTAATTCAATGGTTGTTTATGATGGTCTCCTTTGGTTGTGTCAATCTTATGGAATTAGCCTTAGATCATGTGACTCTTTAGGAAGTTGTAAAGTACATCAAGATAATGGAAAATCGCATTATATTACTTCAATGGTTGTTTATGATGGTCTCCTTTGGGTTGGAGAGTTAGATGGAACTTTCTCTTCTGTCGATTTTTTTGGGAATTATACAAATTATGGAGACAAAGGGGGGTCTATTTATTCTATGGCTATTTATGATAATAAACTTTGGCTCGGCCAAGATGGGGGGTCTTTACAATCATGTGATTCTTCAGGAAATTGTATGATTCGTGGAAATAAAGGAAGTGATATTGGTTCAATAGTTGTTTATGATAATAAACTTTGGCTCGGCCAATATGATGGAACTTTACAATCATGTGATTCTTCAGGAAATTGTATGATTCGTGGAAATAAAGGAAACATGATTTTTTCAATGGCAGTTTTCCCCCCAGAGCAATAAACTATTTAATTAATTCTCCAAACATTTATTAATTCTTTTTTTCTTTTATATTTTTTTGGTAGATTTTTTAAATGCTGATTCTTTATAGATACTATGGGTAAAACAATTGGGGTGTTAAGTTTGAAGGGGGGGGTTGGTAAAACTTCGTCTGTTGTGGCACTTGGTTCTGCTTTAGCAACTCTTGGTAAAAAAGTTTTATTAGTTGATGCTAATTTTTCAGCGCCTAATTTAGGATTACATTTAAATGTTGTTGATCCTGAAATTACACTTCATTCTGTTTTAGAAAACAAGGCAAATCCAAGCGAAGCTATTCAAACTGTTTTGAATTTTGATATTCTTCCAGCATCTATTTTTGGTAATCCTAATTTAAATTATTTAAAACTTAGAGATAAAATAAAATCTTTGAAAAGAAGTTATGATATAATCTTGCTTGATTCTTCTCCGTCGTTGAATGAAGAAACTTTGGCTGCAATGAATGCTTCAGATGAGATTCTTGTTGTTACAACTCCTGACCATTCAACTTTGAGCACAACTTTGAAATCTATTAAATTGGCAAAAGAAAAAGGGATCCCAATTATTGGTTTAATTTTAAACAAGGTTCATGAAAAAAGTTTTGAAATTTCAATTGACGATATTGAAGACACAATAGAAATTCCTGTTATGGCATCGATTCCTCATGATTTGGATATTTTGAGGGCTCTTGCAGAGTTTGTTCCTTCAACTGTTTACAAACCAAATTCAAGGTCTAGTGAAGAGTATCATAAATTGGCAGCTACTTTGATTGGGCAAAAATATAATTCTAAAGGGTTGAGGAATTTTTTTAGAAAAATAAAACCAAAAAGGCACGAGCTCAATAGGACTATTTATTATCAAAGAATTTTTAAATGATTTTTAACAAGTTTGATTATAAAAGGGATTGTTATTATAATAAATAAAACTCCAGATACATGAAATAATAAATTGGTTGTACCATTTTTTATATAATTTATGGTTGTAATGATTGTTGTGGAAATTATTAAAATATTTAAAATAAGTTCTAAAATTTTTGTTGTTTTATTTTTAGTATTTTTTATTTTTTCAGAATTGTAAGTGAATGGACTTTCTATAGTCATAAATCTTTTAAACGATTTTCATTTAATAATCTTTTCAATCAAAAATCTTAAAAATAGGTATGATGTAGTTTTTTTAGAGCCCCATAGTTCAGTGGTCAAGAATTCAAGGTTTTGGACCTTGAGACCCAGGTTCGAATCCTGGTGGGGCTATTTTGAATATCTCTTTTTTTGAATAGAAATTTTTAAAAAGGAGAATTGGATTTAATTTTTATGGTTAAATATAGATTAAAATTTGATACGCCTTTAAATGAGTTTTCAATAGAACCTATGTTAGAATTTCTTAAAAAAAGAGGATACAACTATTCTTTTACTTTTAATGAGGGTAGATGTTTATCGGCAACTCTTAGTATTGACAAGATTTTAAATGAAGAAAATTTTGAAGTTCTTTCTAAACAACCCCACACAATAGGTTTTGTTCAGTTAAAATATTAACCCTTATATCTTCCTCTTTTTTCAACAGCCTTTAATCGTTCAAGAACTGTTTTAGAATCAGGGCTTTTTTTATATTCTTTTAAAAATTCTTTGAAAAGAACTTTCCAATTTTGAAAATGCTTTGCTTCAAGTGCTTGGCGGAGTAAATGAATGTCAACAGCTTTGTCTTCGAATTTTCCGTTAAAATATCCGAGTCCGAAGTCGATGAAGAAAATGATTGGCGCTAACGCGCGATTGGTTGCTACGAAATCAGCTTTGCCAGATTTCTTCGCTGAAGAAGTAGTTAATGAATTATTTTTTTTGAGGTTATTTAAATTAGTTGTTGGTTTCTCAACCAGAATCATATTGCTTGTTGTTAAGTCTCCGTGAATTATATTTGCATTGTGGAGTTTTGCAACTGATTGTCCAATTTGTTTTAAAATTGATTTTTGTTTTTGTAAAGAAAATTTGTTTAAGTCTTCTGAAAGTTTTTTTCCGTCGATGAATTCCATTAAAATTTGTTTTGTTTTTTCATTTGATTTTAAGATTTTTGGAATTGGAATTATTTTTGAAGCTTTGTCAAGAAGTTTTGCTTCTGAACGTGTTCTTCGAGTTCGAATTTTTTCATCAAGTTCTGGAAGTCTATATGATTTTGGGATTCTGTCTTTTATTATAAATTGCTCGCTGTCGCTCGTGATTGATTGCTCAGTTCCAGACTTTGTCAAGGAACTTTGCTGATTTGAATTAGTTAATAATTTATTTTGAGAAGGAGGTGTTTTAGAAGAAAGTGAGGCGACTAAATAGATTTTTGCTTCAGCACCTTGTGAAATTAGTTTTTGTGTCATATTTTTATTTCAGGTCTTTTTGAAAGAAGCTTTGCAAGTTTTGGATTCCAAATATATCCAAGAGTTCTGTTTCTGTCAAAAGCGATTTTATTTATTGTTTCGAGATAATCTAAAACTATTGAGTAAGTTTGCCACATAACCTTTTTTGGAAGTTTTTTCCAAAGCTGTGTTTTGTTAAGTTCTCCTGAATGTTCTTCTATTGCTTTTTCTATCATAAGAACTGTTTGAAGTGTCGGACTTCTTACAAAAGGATTTTTTGATTTTAGCATGTTTTACAATATATCAATTGATATATAAAGGTTTTGTTGGGAAATTATTTAAACCAAGAATCATATTTTTAATTATGCCTCAAGATAAAATAAAAGGTCTCAAGGAACAAATTAAAAAAGAAGAGAATAACAATTTGAAAGAAATGTGGAAACATATGAATTTTTGGAATAGAATTATTTATATTTTAGGTTGTTTTGTTCTAATTTGGTTAGCTTATCAATTTGGGCAGGTTCTTGTTGGTGGTTTAATTAAATAATTGGGATTTGTTTTCTTAAATATTGAGTTGAGGAACTCTTACTTGAAAATAATTGTTAATACTGATAAAATAATTGTTGTTATTGCTAAAAACCAAGTAGCCCACACTAATTTTTTATTTGATTGAATATTTTTATACCCAATCCAAAGAACAATATTTCTATCATCTGCCAGTTCAGAAATTAATCCATTAGATTTTTCTAAATCTTTTTGTTCTTTCTTTTTTATATCTTTTCCTGCCATATTTAAAAAATTTGCAAAATCCATTTCATCTCATCCTCCGCAATTTCTTCCCCCCAAACTTTTTCATCATCTTTTGCATTTGTTTTTGAGAAAATCCTTGTGACATGTCCATGTCTTCTATTCCACCTTTCATCATTTCTTGAAGCATTTCATATTGTTTTAGTAAAGAACGAACATCTGAGCCATTGACACCAGCGCCTTTTGCAATTCGGGAAATTCGTGAAGTTTGTTTTTTTAAAAGTTCGGGGTTTTCTTTTTCTTCAACAGTCATTGATTTTAAAATATGTTCCCATTTTTTCACTTTTTCTTCTTGAGTTCCTAAAAGATTTTCAGGAATTTTTGCATTTCCTAAACCAGGAATCATTGATTTTATTTTATCAAAACCGCCAAGCGAACTCATTGATTTAACTTGTTCAATAACATCTTCTAAACTGAGTTTTCCCTCTTCAAGTTTTTTCTGAAGTTTTTCTTGTTCATCTTCTTTGGTGACTGATTTTATTTTTTCAATTAAAGTTTGTAAGTCGCCCATTCCTAATAATCTTGATAAAAAAGATTCTGGATTAAATTCTTCAAGGTCGTTTATTTTTTCACCTGTTGCAATAAAATAAACAGGTGCTTGAGTTTCTGCGCAAGCTGTTAAAGCTCCGCCTGCTTTTGCTGTTGAATCCATTCGGGTTATGATTACGCCTGAAATTTTCAAAGCCTGTTGGAATTCTGAAGTTTGTTTTTTTGCTGCTTGGCCAATATCTGCAGGTAAAACTAAAATTGTTTCTGTGGGGGAAATTTCTTTTCCTAAATCTTTTATTTCTTTTATTAATTCTTTGTCTAAAGTGTGACGTCCAGCAGTGTCAACTAAAACTAAATCATATTTTTTTAATTCTTTTTCATATTTTTTCCAGATTTTCAAAGCGTTTTTTTCCTTTGGTTCCACAAAAGCTGTTAAGTGATTTTTTTCAGCTAATTGTTTTAATTGTTCTGGTGCAGCTGGCCTATGTATATCAAGTCCAATCATGCATGCTTTGTATCCTCTTTTTGAATAATAGAATGCAAGTTTTGAGATGCTTGTTGTTTTCCCACTTCCATATAAACCAACAAACATAATCTTATGTGGTTTCTTGATTGCTAATTCATACTTTTCTTTACCAAGTAATTCAATAAGCTC
>JAHILJ010000042.1 GCA_018897135.1 Nanobdellota archaeon
GAAGACAAAGAAATTAGTAAAAGACAATATTCTGGAATTGCGCTTGAAAGTTTAAAGGTTGAGGCAGTGAAATGAATTACTCAAAAAAAGTTATGCAACATTTTCTGAACCCGAAAAATATGGGACTGATGAAGAACCCAGATGGAGTTGGAAAAGTGGGAAATCCTGTTTGCGGGGATATTATGGAAGTTTTTATTAAAGTTAAAAATAAAAAAATTTCAGATATAAAATTTCAGACATTTGGTTGCGTCGCTGCAATTGCAAGCTCAAGTATGATTACAGAACTTGCAAAAGGAAAAACAATTGAACAAGCAAAAAAATTAAATTACAAGGAAATTTCAAAAAATCTAAAAAATCTTCCTTCACTAAAATTACATTGCTCTGCTATGGCTATTCAAGCATTAAAAAAAGCGATTGAGGACTTTGAAAAAAATGGAAAATAAAAAAATTAAAAAGATATTTCTTTTTCTTGCCCTAATCTTTTTTTTGTATTTATTTATATTTTCTTTGGTTTTAATTAAAAGTAGTCTCTCTGAATTTGGGCAAGAGGTTCTTAAAGTTACAAGGGATGAAATAAAACCCATAAATGCATTTGGATTTGGCTGGCTTCTAACTTTAATTATGCAATCCAGCGGGGCTGCAACTTCAACTTTAATTGTTTTAAATTCAACAGGATTAATCGGAATGAGTTTACTTGTTTTTATGGTAATAGGAACAAGAATTGGAACAGTTATAACTTCTTTGTTTGTGGCTTTTTTTATTTCCGGAAAAAGAAGAGATTTTCGGCATGGTTTTGAAATTGGACTTATTAATTTAGTTTATGCATTTCCAATAGCAATAATAATGTTCGCCGGCGAATATTTTTTTAAATTCTTTTCTAATACTGGAAATTATTTTATTTCCTTGGGAATTCCCTTTAAATTAAATTTTATTGAAATTATTACACTCCCTTTAATTAATTTCATTTCTTTTCTTCCAAAAATAATTTTAATTATCCTTGGGATATTGTTTTTGCTCATCAGTTTAAAAAAATTACCAAAGACTATCCTTGGCTTATGGGGTGAAGATTATCTAAAAAAGAAAATAAATAAACAATTAGGAAGCAAGTGGAAATCTTTTTTAATGGGATTTCTAATTACTGCAACATTGATGTCTACAAGCATAACAATAACCCTGCTTATTCCAATTGTTGTAATGAGATTGGTTAATTTAAAAAAAGTTATCCCATATATTATTGGAGCTAATTTGGGAGGAATTAGCGATGCTGTTTTAGGGGGATTAATTATAGGAAAAAGTTCTTTGCCTGCAATATTTACATATGTTTCTTTTTCTATTATAGGATTGTTGTGGCTTTTTAACACTAATCTGCTTTTTAAAATTACTAAACATATTTCAAAAAAAACCTTACATATTTCAAAAAATAGGGCTTTGCTTTTTATTTTAATTTTTGTTTTGTTGGCCCTAATTTTAACTTTTATTTGAAATGAAATTTTTATTATATTTACTTGTTCAAATATTTTCTTTCTTAAATAAAACTAAAAACTTAGGCAAAAATTTATTTTTCATTAAATAAATCTGTGCTTAAATATTTCTCTCCTCGGTCAGGAAAAATAACTACAATGGTTCCTTTTTCTATTTTTTTGGCAATTTCAATTGCAGCATATAATGCAGCTCCGCTACTCATCCCTACAAAAATTCCTTCTTTTTTAATAATCTCCCTTGCTATATCAAATGCCTTTTCAGTTTCAACCATAATGGTTTCATCAATTTGTGAAGGGTCGTAAATTGTAGGGACTATTGCTTCTTCCATATTTTTTAATCCTTGAATATAATGTCCTTTTACTGGGTGTGCACAAACAATTTTTATCTTGGGATTATTTTCTTTAAGGGCCTTTCCTACTCCCATAATTGTGCCTGAAGTTCCAATTGCTGAAACAAAATAATCTATTTTTCCGTTTGTTTGTTTCCAAATTTCTTCTGCTGTTATTTTATAATGTGCAAGTTTATTATATTCATTAGAAAATTGATCTGGCATAAAATATTTTTCAGGATATTGTTTAACTAATTCTCTTGCTTTTTTAATTGCTCCATCTGTGCCAAGTTCAGCATCAGTAAAAGTAACTTTTGCACCAAAAGATTTAATCATTTTTACTCTTTCAATAGATACTGCTTTACTCATAACAATTTCAACATCATAATTTTTAACTACCCCTATCATAGCTAAACCAATTCCTGTATTTCCCGAAGTTGGCTCAATAATTGTTTTCCCTTTTGTTAATTTTCCTTCTGCTTCTGCTTGCTCAATCATTTTCAACGCCACCCTATCTTTAATACTTCCTGTGGGATTAAAGCCCTCAATTTTAGCATAAATACTAACATTCTTATTTGGATTTAATCTATTTATTTTAACAAGAGGCGTATTTCCAATGGTTTGTAAGATGTTCTCGAATATCATAAGAGAATATAAAAATAAAAGTTTTTAAATTTAGTGTTGAACCATCAATATTGTGCACAATAGTTTATTTTAAAAAATCACTTCTTTTTCTTAACTTTCTTTTTCCCAACTTTCTTTTTCAGTGTTTTGCAACATTTCATTTCAGAAAACCAGAAAATGTATAAAATTGCCAAAATTCCAAATGTATTGAAAATTGCTAATGCGATAAACCAACCCACAGAACCTTTTCTTGCAGATTTCCATAAAGCTAAGAGCTTCCATACAGAAGACCAAAGCATAACTACCCACAACATAAATATAGAAATTCCAAGACTTGCTGCAATTGGTGTTAAATAATTTACCATGTTCACCTCCAACAAAATTAAGGAAATTTGCTTTAAAAAACTGTTGAAAGCGTGTCATCATCTCCTGATAGTTGTAAATGTTTAAATACTAAATAAATTATATTTTAATAATTCTACAATTTGTAGTAAAAAAATATCTTTAATATACAATATATTGTATGTTGATGCCATCTTAAAATGGAATGCCCTTATTGTTCATCAAGCTCAAAAGTTACAGATAAACGAAAATCTCCAGAAGGCATAAGAAGGCGAAGAGAGTGTTTGAAGTGCAAAAAGAGGTTCACCACTTATGAAAAAATTGAAAAAAGTGAATTCTATGTGATAAAAAAAGATGGCAGAAGAGAAAGTTTTAATCGAGAAAAACTTGAAAATGGAATTGAACGTGCTTTTGAAAAGCGACCAATTCAAAAAGAAAAAATATCTCAAATGATAAACGAAATTGAAGATATTTTAAGAAAAAAAGGCAAAAAAGAAATTAAAAGCACAACTATCGGAGAACTTATAATGAAAAAAATAAAAAAATTAGACAATATTGCATACATCAGGTTTGCTTCTGTTTACAGGGATTTTCAAGATATTAAAGATTTTAAACGAGAGCTAAAGGAGTTGAAGTGAGATGGTGAAAAAAGTAAGAA
>JAHILJ010000043.1 GCA_018897135.1 Nanobdellota archaeon
ACAATCCATTTAATTTTTTTATAAAATTCTTTCAAACAGGGAAATTTAACTATCTGAATAATTGATTTTCTAATTTCTCCACCATACTCCTCATATTTTTTAGTAATAAAATAAAAAGATTTCTCAATTAAAAAATCCCAATCCATATTTTTAATAATATTTTTTATTTCACCCCAAAAATTACTAAAGTTTAATTGTATTTCCTCTCCAATTTTTCTGCCTACAATAGTAAGATGCATCTCAAATTTCTCAAAAAGATTTTCTTTTTGTGCAAATTCTCTAACTTTTTCAAAATCAAACAAATCTTTATTCACATTAAGAATTACTGTAAAATCATTATCATTAAAAATTAATTTTCCATTCATTTCCTCTCCCTAATCTCAACCTTCAACTTCTCACTAAACTCATCTAAACTCATCTTCTCTATTTCAGATGAATCTCTTTTCTTTACAGCAATAACACCCTCAACTTTTTCTTTATCACCAACAGTTACCAAATAATTAAACTTCTGAATCTGAGCTTCGCGCGCTTTCTTTCCAATAGATTCATTCCTATTATCAAACTCAACCTCAAAACCCACCTCACAAAGTTTGTTGTAAACTTCTTTTGCATAATTATTAACAGAATTATTCATTGTCATAACTTTAACCTGATTAGGAGATATCCATAATTTCATTTTACCTTGAGTTAATTCAAGCAAGTGAGATAAAGTTCTTTCAGGAGCACCAATAGAAGACCTATGAATAATCATTGGTCTTTTCTCTTTACCTTTCTCATCAAGATAAGTTAAATCAAATTTCTCAGGAAGTGCAAAATCAATTTGCACTGTAAACAAAGTATCTTCCTTTCCATAAACATCTTTAAATTGCAAATCTAGTTTGGGCCCATAAAAAGCAGCTTCATCATCAGCTTCCAAATATTTCAATCCAAGTTTATCTAAAATCTTTTTCATTGCCTTTTGGCTTTCTTCCCATGCCTTTGGATTATCTACATATTTGTTACTTTCATTCTTTGAATCCCATTTAGAAAATCTATACCAAGTATCATCAATTCCAAGATTTTTCATAACAAAATTAATCAATTCCAAGACCTTTTCAAATTCTTTTTCTAATTGTTTCTCATCACAAATAATATGCGCATCAGCAAGATTAAACTGCCACATCCTAGTCAAACCCCTTAATTCGCCTGTCTGCTCTTTTCTATAAAGTGTAGCTATTTCTGCATATTTCTTTGGCAAGTCTTTGTAAGTTCTTGCTTTTCTTTTGAACAAAACAAATTGAAATGGACAAGTCATTGGCCTTAATGCATAATCTTTTCCATAAACATCCAAGACAAACATGTCTTTCTTATAATGTTGCCAATGTCCTGAGATTTTATATAAATCACTCTTTGCCATTATTGGTGTTTGTGTATATTCGTAACCTCTTCTAAGTTCCTCATCCTCAATAAATCTTCTCATTCTTCTCAAAATTGAAGTTCCTTTTGGAGTGAATAAAGGCAACCCTTTTCCAACAACTTCATTAATAATATACAAATCAAGCTCCTTACCCAACTCCACATTACTCTTTAAACCACCTTTACCTGAAATTGATTGTGTTTTATTTTTAGTCATTGATTTCAAAAGTCTAGCTCTTTCTTCTTTACTTAATTCAGGCTCATGTACTTCAATTACCTCCCCACCAACCTTAATCTCCCTACTTAATTCACTCAAAGGATGACCCTTAACTTTCATTTCAAATTCTTTGTAATATCCAAAAGGTGCTCGAGTAACTTTAAAATGTTTTTTCAATTCTTTCTCAGCTTCATCTAAAACTTTTACAGCTAAATCTGGCGAACCCAAATCACTTGAAAGATGAGCATAAGGATAAAGAACAACATTCTCTGTTTTAACTTGGCCTGCAATTTCTTTTACATTTTTAACAAGAGCTTCGACAACTTTCTCAACATCTGAATCTGATTTTTCAACAGCTATCAAAACAACCAAAGCTTCTTTTATTTCTACTTCTTTTTTTTCGTGCTCGGCAAGATCTGCTATTTTCTTTAATGCCTTTTTCAATGGCTTAAATTTAATATAATCTACATGCAAATTCAAAATCTTCATGAACAACACAGGAAAATCAAGTTTTTAAATTTTACATAAAATCACGAGAAAGTTTATAAATATCGATTCATTATTTTAATGAAGATGAGGAAAATAATAATACCAATTTTACTTGCATTAATTTGTATTTCTTTTGTAGCTGCAGAAACAACAATAATTTTCAACGAACAACCAAATGAAATTTACAACTTAGGTGAAACAATAAATCTTCCAGTTACAATAAAAACAACTTCAGACATTTATGGATTATTTGAATTAAATTTATTGTGCGGGGGAAGTGAAATAAGTTTTTATAAAAATGGCGTAAGTCTTGCAACCGGAGAAGAAAAGCGAATGGAAACTTCTTTAGTTTTAATGAAAGATTTAATTTTAACATCAAAAGGAAAATGCAAAATAAAAGCAATTCTCGGAGAAGACTATCAATTAACAGAAGAATTCAAAATTTCAGATTCTTTAACAATCGAACTTTCATCTGAACAAACAGATTTTAATCCTGAAGAAAAAGCTATTTTTGAAGGGTATGCAACAAAAGAAAACGGAAAACAAGTAAACGGCTTTATAGAATTAAGCTTAGTCCAAAATAATTCTGAAAACAAAACTTATCTTGAAACAATAAACAAGGGTTATTTTTTAGTTAGTTTAGATTTAGAAAAAAACATCAAAGCAGGCCCATATTTAATAAATCTTAATGCATATGAACAAGATCTTCTTGGAGGAAAAACAAACACAGGTTATCTAAATAAAAATATATATGTTAAACAAATTCCAACAAGTTTAGAAATTATTCTTGAAAATCCAGAAGTTGACCCAGGAACAAATGCCCAAATAAGAGCAATTCTTCATGATCAAACAGGAGAGAAAATTCCAGACACAACAGCAGTATTAACTATAAAAAATTCAAATGACAAAATCCGAGAACAAGTAACAATTGCAACAGACGAATTATTTGAATTCCCTATTAAATATAATGAACCTGTTTCAGAATTTAAAATTCACGGAATCTCAAACAAATTAGAAGCAGATGTAAAATTTAAAATTCTCGAAAAAGAAGATATTTCTGTTGAACTAATAAATAGAACAATTACGATAAGTAACAAAGGAAATGTTGAATATTGCAATAAAACTGTTTTAGTAAAAATAGGAAACGAATCTTTAAACATCGATGTTTGTTTAGGTGTTGATAAAGAACAAAAATATTTTTTAACAGCCCCAGATGGAGAATATCAAGTAGAAGTCATAAGTGATGGTGGAACAGAAATAAATGAAAAAATTTCTTTAACAGGAAAAGTTATTGATATTAGAGAAGCAAGATCAAAAGTAGGAAACATTAAATATTATTTTGCTTGGATTTTTATAATTGCAATATTAGGTTTTGTAACTTTCATAATTTTCAAAAAAGGCTACAATAAAAAAGTTCTTGCATATTTACCTTCTTTTAAAAATAAAAAAAAAGATGATGAAGTTTTAGTTCCACTTAAAGAAAAATCATTAGTAAAAAGCAAAAACAAAGCAGAACTTTCCTTGTCTATAAAAGGCGATAAACAAAATGTAAGTGTTATTGGACTTAAAATAAAAAACCTAAACAAAATACAATCTCAAAAAACAAACGCAGAAGAAACTTTGCAAAAAATTGTTGAAACAGTTGAAGAATACAAGGCAGCAACATATGAAAATCAAAGTGATATTTTCTTTATTTTAGCACCAACAAAAACACGAACTTTCAAAAACGAAAGTGTTGCTTTGAAAATAGCAGAAAAAATAAAATTAATTCTTGACGAATACAACAAACTTGCAAAACAAAAAATAGAATTTGGAATTTCTCTTAATTACGGAACAATGATTGTAAAATCAGAAAAAAGTGCTTTGAAATTTATGAGTTTAGGAACATTAATGACCGTAGCAAAAAAGCTTGCAAGTTTGTCTAATTCTGAAATCTTATTAGGAGAACCAATGAACACTAAACTTGGAAGAGAAGTTAAATCTGAAAAAAAATCAGAAAACAATATTGAATTCTACGAACTTCAAGAAATAAAACACACAGAAGATCACAAAAAGTTTCTAAAAAGTTTTTTAGAAAGACTTGAGAAATAATCACTTCTTCCCTAACTTCTTCTTCAACTTATCCATAAACCTAACTTTTTCATTTGCTTGCTTTTCAACTTTTTCAATAGAAACTTCTTTAGGTTTTTCCAGCTTCTTATCAGAAGGTTTTTCTTTTTTGTCTTTGGTTTCTTCTTGCTTTTTTTGAGAAAACTTTTCTGTAATTCTTAATCCAATTCCAAATATTCTAAAACTAATTCCTACAGCTAATAAAACAATTCCTGTAATAAAACTAATCCAAAAAACAAGGTTAACTTTTGAAAAAAGAATCCCAATAAACTTCAAAATATCTTTTGTTAAAAGAAATTCTGTTAATTTTTGTAACCCTAAAAAGGGGATTGAAGAACCAATTAATAAACTCCCAGCAAGAATTAAAGTATTTGATTTTTTAACAACTAAAAGAAAAATAAGTATTAACAAAACTCCAATAACTAAAAAAGATTGTAAAAACTTTGATTTCAAATAATCATGTGTTTTTTCAGAAACCAAAAAAAGAGGGTCCCCTTGTTTCAAACAATCCCAGAACTCACAATCATATTCTTCATAATAAATTTCATCTACAGCATCTGAAATTCCTTGTTCTAAAGCAGAATCAAAACCACCACTAGTATTTTGACATGGAATTTCTAAACTAAAATCTCCTTCACCTAAAACAATTTTAGAATTTTGATTACAATATTCTTCTACAAAATTCCTTCCCTCCACAAGAGTTTCAGAAAAATTAACTTGGTCTTCAACAACATCAACTAAAACAGGAACAATATCTTCTTGCAAATTTTCATAATCCACTGTTAAAGTTGCTGTCAAAAGTACGTTCGAAATTAAAAATGTCAAGAAAAGTAAAAAACTTACCAACACCAACAAACTACCTCTTATAAAACCCATAAACCATAAAACATAATTAAATTTATAAACTTATCTTCTTAAAATATAAAATGATAAAAGTAAACCCTGAAAAATGCATTGGCTGTGGCTTGTGCGTTTCAATCTGCTCTGAAGTTTTTGAAATGAATTCTGAAGGAAAATCAAAAGTAAAAAAACAAAAAGATTCTCCTTGTGTAAAAGAAGCAATTGAATCTTGCCCTGTTAATGCTATTGAAAATTAATTAAACTTTTAAAAAATACGCATATAATTAATTATTAGAAGAAATCTAAAATTTAAATAATTTCTCATAATCCTTATGATTCATCCAATCTAAGAGAATCGAAATAATTTCAACATCATAAGATGTTGTTATTGTATAAATTAATCTCCACGAAGAAGGCATGTTATAAATTCTTAAGTTATCTAAATTATATTTTTGAATTAATTCTTTTGGAATTAATTTTTTCTTAACATTCCGCCCAATTTGACAATCTTCTTTTTATACTTTCAACAGCCCTTATCAATGCTTTTTTAATTGGGTCTTTATCAGACAATTCATTAAATGCTTTTTCTAATTTATTGTCTATAAAAATAACTTTTTCAGATTTCATATTTTAATCGCTGATCTATTTTTAATTTTCTCGTAAAGTTCTGGATTCCAGATATAAACAATTGTGCCATCTTTTTCAAAAATTATTTTATTTATATCTTCTAAATATTCCATTATTACTTGAAACGTCTGCCACATAACTTTTTTAGGAAGGTTATTGAATAATTCTGTTTTTTTAAATTCACCATTATTTTCTTTAATAAAATTTTCTACCATTAAAACAGTTTGAAGTGTCGGAGACCTTGCTATATTATTTAATTCAAAATATGATTTAGGCTTTGTTTGAGTTTCCATATTAATAATATCATTTGATATTATATAAACTTTTCGTTAAAAACAGCTTTCCAAGATGCAATAAAAAAATAAGAAAAAGAAAATAAAAAATAAATAAATAAATTGTTTTAGTTAAGGTGAGCAACAAATAGATTGTATATAAAAGTTCTCGGAACTTCCTTCATAAATTTTGTTAGAACCAACTCTTAAAGTTGTTGTCAATTCATCACTATTTGCTGTTGCATCAGAAAAAAATGTGCCAATGCAAGTATATCCTTCCCCACAATGCAAATCTCCTGTAAGATTTTGGCTGATCAACTTAGAAGTTCTTAAAGAATTTATATGACATCTATTCAACATCTTCAAAACACCTTCGTATGTTACTTCTTGTTCTATAAATACTATAGGGATTGGTTCTCCTCCTTCAAACATTTTCCTATATTCTTCTTCATCTATCCAAAATTCTACAACAACCCATTGTTCAGAATAAGAAAGATTTATTATTTGAATATAAATCAAATCATCCCAAGAATAAATATCATTTAAAGCAAGAGATTTATAATCTTCCAAACATTCAACTTCCTTGTATTCATCAACACCACATAACTCAAAAGTTGTTCTTCCATTGGGATAAATACCTTTTATATTCAAAGAAACATATCTTAAAGAAAGGTCTTCAAGAGCTTCTCCGAATTCTTCTGAAATTTCTTCTTCAGAAAGAAATTCTCTTATAGCATCTTCTACTGAAAAAGTTATAGAATTGCCTACATAAACCTTGTTTCCAATAGGTTCAGGTTTATCAACAGGTTCAACCACAACTTTATCTGAACCTAAAAACCAAGCTTTTTTTTCTATAGCCCTAACTTCATAAATTTTGCCAGAATCTGAGAAAGTTTGTCCTTCTGAATAAAGGTCATTTCCAATTCTAACTTTGTTATCTTCTATTCCTTTAACAGTTAGCGAAGAATCTTGTGCAATTCTCTCTCCTGTCCGAAGTGCATTTCCAGTAATCCCAAACAATCCAGCAAAAACCCCAGAAGCCATGAGAACAACTAAAATCAAACATATTTTCTCTTTTGTTATAAAAATTAGAGTACCACTCTCCAGTGAATTTCACCATGTCAAAATAATCCAATGTAGGAATCCATTTTAAATCTGCCAATGCTTTATCGCAATTCAATTTTAACAGACCCGCTTCATGCAAGTCATTTTGTTTTTCAATTA
>JAHILJ010000044.1 GCA_018897135.1 Nanobdellota archaeon
AATCCCCCTGTAATTTCTCCTAAAGATTCTGAATTTTTTTCTTCAGAAATTTCTTCTTCATTAGATGTGTTTTGTGAAGCTTCCATTTCTGCAATAATTTGTTCAACTGTTTTCGTTGTGGATTCTGTTAGAGTTGTTTCTTCTTCATCTTCTTCTGTTCCACATTCACTTGTGTCTGTGCAAGTTCTTATTTGAGAGGTCCCTGAACAATCTGACCAACTACCACAATTCCATTCTTCTGCACAAGTTTCTTCATCTGCATTACAAGAGCTATCATACCAATATCCAACACCATCACAATTAGTTTCATCACATAAATTTAAATTATCAGAATCGCAAACTTCTCCTGTGCATTGTCCCCCAACCACCACATCTTCACAAGTTTCTTCTTCAGTGCACACTTCTTCAACACAAGAAGAAAAACTAATACAATCTCCTTGAGTTCCATTAATATCTTCATATTCTAAACAAGGTTCACAATCAGAAGTTTCATTCGCACAAACATTTTCAGCAGTGCAATTTTCTTCTGTTAAACTTTCCCATGTATATCCGGCATTTGTGCAATTTTCTTCAGAAATATATTCTGCTAAAACAGCATACCCAGTCAAATTTAAATTACTTGTAGAAGATGCTAAAATAAATAACATAAAGAAACCAACTAAGACCAATCCAATCAAAATAGGTAATTCCTCTTTTTTCATTTTATTAATACGAAATAATATTTTATAAATCTGACGCTTTTTCTAAACCAGATATTAAAGCATCTAAATCCACTTCTTTTGCGTCATCAACAATAAACTCAGGATTATTGAAAAATTTATTATTTCGAATATTTCCTGAAAAAATCATTTCTTTTCCTAAAAGAGCTTGTTTTTGTTTTAATGTTTCTTCAGTATTTTCTAAATCTGTAAACCCAATCTTAGAAAGTTGTTCATGAAATAAAACAGATCTAATTGTTTCTGTTCCATCGTCCAAAACCAAATTAATCAAAGCTCTTTTTTCTGGAATAACTTTTCCATGTTCAACACAAACATGATTTTCTCCTTCAGGAATTGCCTTCTTTTTGCATTCTGGACAAACATAAAAAAACCTTGGTTCAAACGATTGAACAACAAAAGCCCTTGTGCTAACAGAGTCTTGCAATCTAAATTCAACTATTTTTTTCTCTCGCACTATTTTTTCTGTTTTAACATCTTCTAAAATTTCTTTACTTAATTTTAAATCTGAAAAACTTCCTAAATGAATTTCATTATCCCTCATACTTGCATTTACAATTTCCACAACACTATCTTGTTTAATTTCGCTATTTTCGATTAATGCAATATGATTAACATCCCAAAGAACAACACGAACATTTGAGGTCTCATCGGCAAGAACAAAATTCAAAACCTTTCCTTCCTTCTCATTTTTTGTAAAAGTTCGAACAGGAAACAATTGAATAATTTTTCCAACAACATTTACTTTTCTCATCCCAGAAAGCAATTCATTTATTTTTAATTTTTCTTCGCCAAAAGAAATCCCAAGTTCAGCAGCAACTACTTGTGCAGCACCTTCTTTACTAATAAGACCAGCAAGCTTTGCTCGCTTTGCTTCAACCATTCTTTCTAACTCTTCTTTTTCCAAACCAGAAACCCTAGAAATTCTATCTAAAATTTTATCATAATTTTCTTCAATCATTTCTTAAAAAAACTCTCACCATTTTTAAGTATTTGTGTACTCAAAAAACTTATAAACTCCTTTTTTCAACCTAAAATATGGGAACTGCTTTATTAAAAATGAAACTAATGCCAACTTCGCCAGAAGTAGATTTAGAAGAAATAAAAGCAAATTCTAAAATACTTGTTGAAGAAAAAGGCGGAAAAAGATGCGTTTTCGAAGAAGAGCCAATTGCATTTGGATTAAAAGCAGTTATTCTTTTCTTTGAAATTGATGAAAGTCAAGAACTTGAACCAATTGAAGAAGGTTTAAGGGAACTTAAAAACGTTAATTCTGTCCAAGTAATTGACATGCGAAGAGCTTTTGGATAAAATGCTACAAAAACAAAAAATAGAACAAGTTAAAACCCAACTTATTCAACAAATTCAAGAAAACTTTCCTGAAGATAAAAAGTCAACAGCAATTTCACAAATTCAGGAAATGAATGAAAGCGAACTTGAAAATTTTCTAAAACAAAATAATTTAATTAAAGATTCTAATCAACAAACAGAATGTGTTTTTTGCGCAATTGCTTCTGGTTCAATCCCAAGTAGAAAAATAAATGAAAATTCTGAAGCAATCGCTGTTTTAGAATTAAATCCTATTTCAAAA
>JAHILJ010000045.1 GCA_018897135.1 Nanobdellota archaeon
TCCTGGTCTGAGCGTCATCATTGTAGAATCACTAAACACCCCAACAAAAAACTAAAAATTAGTTCGCACTTCGTACTCAAATTAATATAACTTCAAAATCGTCTTTGACAGATTTTTCTGTGTTAAGATTGTTAATATTAATAGTTTCCTCAAATTTTCCCTTGATAAAATCTGGGAAAATTCAATTAATTTTGCAAAGCAACAAATTTCTTTTCTCTAAATCAAACATCAAAATCTTTAAATAACCTATTTCTTTAATTAAAAAATGGAAAAAGACATTGGAAAAATTTCAAAAAACGACACATCAGATATCATCATAAGAATTGATGACTTTGGTGGAAAACGTGGTCTTACAATTCGGGAATTTGTCACAAGCGACCGATACACAGGTTTTACAAAAGCAGGTGTTCGAATCCAAGCAACAGATTTCGCAAAATTCAAAGAAATGATTAATTCAATTTCTGAAGCAGAAATGAATGAAAGTCCACAAGAAGAACCAGCAAAAGAAAAAAAAGATTTACCTGATTATTAGTTTTAATTAAATTTGCAAGTGTGTTATTAATAATAATTAGATTTCTACTTTCTTCACAGGTTCTAAAATAATTTTATTTCCTTTCATTTCAAGTTTAAAATCTTTATCTCTAAGTTTATGTGCTTCAATTAATGCTCTAGGAATTGTTATTCTATAACTTTCATATTTCGTGTCTTTTCGAACTATTTGAAGTTTAAGTTTGATTGTCATATGTGTATCAATGCAAAGTTATTTAAATAAAATTTGAGTTTCAAATGTGTATCAAAAATGTTCAAAATTAAACAAATTCCTGAAAGAATAGCATGAAATCTAAACTAACCATCTTAATATTCAGCATTCTCTTACTTAGTTCAATCTCTGCACTTGATTATACAATCCAACTAAACGATGAAGATGTTTCAAATGCTGTTATCTTTAATACTTACAAAATTTATCTAAACGATGTAACAGGCGATTTAACAAATAACTATCAAGACCAATTAACTTTACTAAACGATTATGGAACAATTAAAATATACGAATGGAAAACTAATCAAGTAGCAGGTAAACGAACTTTTCAAATCGGAGCAGATTCTTTCCAAGTAAATACTATCTCTGAAGTAGATGAAATGTTGAATAAAATAACTAATTTTAAAATATTTGTAGGAGAAGATAATTCTTATATTGAAACAAACTTTGATTTATTTGACACAACTCAAGAAATGCAGTTCATTGAATATAATGATTACTCTGCTAACATTAACTTTGCAAATTTATTAAAAGGAATAAATGCAAAAATAGAATTAAACAAAGAAGATTATCCAATAATAGATTACTTAGTAATAAACAGCTCAACAGCAATTACAATGATTGAAGCATTATTAATTGAAGAAGGATTTTCCTTTACAGTTGATGACATAAATTCTAACCCACAATATTATATAAATTATTTAATGGATTACTATGGTTATACTTATGATTATGATGAAAATGTTAAAGTAGAAAAAAATAATAACTTTTATAGAATAGATTCAAATAAAGGATATTCAGAAATAAGTGGAAATACAAGAGAACAAGTAGAGTCATTTATAGAAGATAATTTAGAATATTTCACACCATTAGACATAGTTGATTCAATTTTCAGATTTACAGACTACGATTTAAGTGAATATGTTGATTTAGATTTTGATTACGAATTAGCAATTGATTTTAATAATTTAGAAATGGAAGATGGAATTTATACTTTAACTTTCTTATATACTGATTCTCATGGAAATACTGGAGAAAAGAACTTTAATGTAATTTTAGATATTACCGAACAGGTAGTCATAGAACCAGAACCAGATTGTTCAAACGGACAAACAACTTGCGAAGGAACTAATTATTTTATTTGCCAAAATCAAGAATGGGTTAATCAAGGGAAAGTAAACGGGTTCTGTGGTTATGAATTTGTTTGCTCGTCTGGTCAAACTAATTGCGATGGAGATTATTATTTTGTTTGTGCAAACAACAACTGGATAAACTATGGAAAATTAGATGGATATTGTGGTTATGAAGAACCAATTGATGAGCCCGAAGTAAATGAAACTGAAACAGAAGTTTATATTCCATCAAACACAAGCATTTTAGAATATGTAAATAAAGTTGAAGGTCTTAAAAATGGAACAATTATTCAAATAGAAGTTAAAGAAGAAATTACTGGAGTTCCTATTTTATCTAATTCAAACAATTTAGGTTACTTGAACATAACAACAAATCAAAACACAACAGCTTATTTATATTTTCACATTTTAAAAAGTAAAGTAACAGACAAAAACAAAGTTAGTTTGTATGTTTTAGAATCTTCTTGGGTTAAACTGAATACAACTTATTTGGAAGAAAACTCGCTTTACTACGAATACAAGGCAGAAGTCCCACATTTCTCAATCTTTATGTTTGCAGAAGATACTTATGTTGCTCCGACACCAAGCACATATAATCCAAGTTCAAGTCGTTGTAATTATAATAAAAATTATGATTGGGGATGCTCTGAATGGTCTATTTGTATAAATGGAATTCAAATAAGAACTTGTAAAGAAAGAAATAATTGTGGTAATTTTTATGGAAAACCAGAAGAATCAAGAAGTTGTGTAGTTGGAAATCCTTCAACAGTTCCGATAGAAATAAGTGATTCAGAAAAAGAACAAGGCTTTTTTGCAAGAATTACAGGTGCAACAATTGAAGCAATAGGGCCTATTGGGATATCTTTTGTATTAATCTTCTTTGTTCTTGGAATAATAGGTGCCTTTATATTAATAAGAATAGAAAGAAAGAAAAGACAAAAAGTTGAAGAAACAAATAAAAATTTAACAGAAAGTCAAGAAGAAAGTAAAGTTGAAGAAACAGAAAAAAAGAAAAAAGTTAAATCTAAAAAAAAGAAAACCCCTAAGAAAAAGAAAAAATCTAAAAACAAAAATAAATTAAAAGAAGAAGCAAAAGAAAAAATAGATATAAACACAGAACCGATAATGCTTAAAGAAAAAAACCAAGCAAAAGAAAAATTAACAAACAAAAAAACATCTAAAGCAAAATCTAAGGGTAAAAAGAAATCCAAGAAAAAATCACAAGCAGAATCTAAATCTTCCTGATTAAAAAGGAAAATGAAAAAATTAATTAATTACATCTTCCCATTTATTTTAGCACTCTCGCCACTAAAAGCAAAAACATTAGAATATATTGTAACAGATTCTCTTTCAAACCCTTTAAATAATTCAACAATTGTTATGACAGGAATAAACAACCCAAATTATCTTGAATCAAAAAACACAAGAGAATCAAACAAAGCCTCATTTGAAGTAGCAGACAATGAATTCTTTTTTTATTTTGTTAATAAATTAGGTTATGAAAATAAATCATCGACAGTGTTCTCAAATTCAGACAAACAAATTCCTGTAAACTTAAAACCAATTAAACAAGGAAAATGGTTTGATTATTATTTAAACAACAAAGATTTAGAAATGAGTTTTTTAAGTTTTGATGAAGATGTTTTTTACAAAGGCAAAGATCCTTTTAATTATGAAATTCAATTTACAAATATAGGGAATAAAATAATTAGTTTTGACCAAAAGGGATTATTTAGTTTTGCAGAAGATTCTTTAGGAAATAAAATAACTGGGTGGGCAGAACAAAACCCTGAATTAATTTATAATCTTAACTTAAAAGAAAAAAGAGGGTGGTTCAAAGCACGTGTTGAAGGAAACGATGTTACGATTTACATTGGCGAAGCATCAGGTAATTTAGACGGCAAAAACTTTGATATTACTGGCGAAGGTGAATATGTTTCATCTAAAATTCAAACACACGACAATATAGTTCCCACTTGGTTAAATGGAAAATATAAAATAAATATAGGGTTAAATTACAACACAGACAAAAGTATTTCTTTAATTTCTCAAGATTTTTTTATTGAAAATTATATTGCTCCACCACCAGACACAACAAGACCAAGAATAGAAATCTTTTCGCCAAAATCAGATACAACTTACAAAACTCTTGTAGATAAATTAGAATATTCTGTAAGTGATAAAAATTTAGATAGTTGTTGGTATAGCACAGATTTAATAAAAACATATTTGCCAGATTCAGCAGGAACCATTAATTTAAATTCAAAACAAGGCGAAAACATTTGGGCAATTTATGCAAAAGATAAAGCAGGAAACAAATCAAATAAAAGGGTTGTATTTAATATTGATACAACTTCTACTGACACAATCTTAGGAATATTTGATAAAAAGAATTTAGAAAATAAAATATTAATTTACCCAAACCCATTTAATTCACATGCAACAATTCAGGGAAATAATTTAAAAGTTACAGCTTATAACTTACTTGGAAGAGAAGTTTATCAAGGGCATGGAAATAATTTAATTTTTGGAGAAAATTTACCAGCAGGAATTTATTTCTTAAATATAAATAATAAAAAGAAAAAAGTGATGAAACTAAAATGAACCCACTAACAATCTTACCATTCCTTTTCTTAACACCAAACCAAGCAAGAATAGATTCAAAATATTTTCAAACAAATATAAATAACTATCAAACACCAATCTTCTCAACAGGACAAATAAGAGCAGGAACACTTAACAATAATTTGTTTCTAAACAGAGAGGGTTTACTTAACGCAACAGCAGGTCTAAACACAAAAATAAAGAAAGTTAAATCATTTTATACAATAACTCAATCAAAAACAAAAACAAGACAAGAACAACCAAACCTCATCTCAGAAATGCTTACCGACAATCAAATACAAGATATAGGAATTTACTTTAAAAAAATTGGTTATGAATATTCACAATCTAATAAAAACCTTGAAGGAAAAGTAATTTTAAATTTTGGAAATCAAATCAGCATAGAAAAATTCAATGAAAAATTAACCCAAACTTCTCAAATGGCAAATCTTGGGATTCCACATGGATATTTCAAATTAATTCAAAATCAAACAAAATGCAATAAAGAAATTGCAACAGAATACAAAACAATTTCATCAGTAAATTACAAATATTTAAATTGGGTTTTTGATGGAGAACACAATGGATATATCACTTCAGAAACAAAACCAATAACTTTCTTTGTTTTTTCAGATGGTAAAATTGTTCTTGAAACAGACGACTATTCAGATTTAGAAAAATATTTGTTCCACAAAAAAATAGAAGATAGAAACAGGGACGTGAGCCGAATTTATGATTTAGAAAACTTAACAAATTTAGAATATTTATCGAACCCGCTTTTTTCAGATAGAAACATCGGTTTTAGAGTCGAATATAAAAATAGAATCAAATCAGAAATAAAATTAAACTTTAAGAATATATTTGCCTTCACAGATTTTAATAAAAAGCATTTAATTGGATTAAGTTTGAAGGGTGTTTTTTTAGGAGTTGATGTTAATAATAAAGGATTATTTTTAGGTTATAAGAAAAAATAAAAATTCTTCTGAAACTATACTCCCAAAACATTTTAAAACAATCCTTCATAATTTCTTTTATGAAAAAAGGTAATTACATAAATATTTTAATAATTGTTTTAATTATAGTTTTTGTTTTGGTTATAAAGCTCTGGCCAAGTCCACAAACTTCTGAAGAAATTGCAAAATGTATTGGAAAAAACTCTGTTCTTTATGTTCAATTAGGTTGCCATGCATGCGAAACTCAAAAAGAAATGTTCGGCGACAATGTAGATTACTTAACAAAAATAGATTGCACTTTTGAATCTGAAAAATGCAGCCAAATTGAATCAACACCAACTTGGAAAATTAAAGGCGAACTTTATCGTGGGGTTCAATCAATTGAAAAACTTCAGGAGTTAACAGGATGTTAAGATGAACCAAATATTAAATTTCACTCGAGTAACTGCATTAGCTTTAGCAGATTCTGTAAACCCTTGTGCAATTGCAGTTTTAGCAATTGTTTTAATTGCTCTTCTTACTCAAGACCCTACAAAAAGAAAAAAAGTTTTGCTCGGAGGATTTTCATTTATTTCAGCTGTTTACATTGGATATTTAATCTACGCTGTTTTCTTAGTTGGGATTTTTAATATTCTCCAAAGTTCATTAAGTTCAACTTATCTTTTAATTTCAAAAATATTTTACAATGGCTTAGCTGTCTTAGCGATGATTATTGGTGCTTTGCAAATTAAAGATTATTTTCATTACAAGGCAGGAAGTTTTGCAACAGAAATGCCTATTTTCATGAGGCCGAAAATGAAAAAATGGGTTAAAAAAATAACTTCTCCAACTTCTGCATTTATTATCGGAATTTTTGTAACTTTATTTTTATTGCCTTGCACAATCGGTCCTTTAATAATTGTTTCAGGACTTTTAGCAGAAATCGGAATTCTTTCAGCAATTCCTTGGCTTCTTTATTACAATCTTTTATTTGTCATTCCAATGATTATAATAACTTTAATTATTTATTTTGGATTTGCAAAAGTCGAAGACGTCGCAGGTTGGAAAGAAAAAAACATTCGAACACTTCACTTAATTGCAGGAATTTTAATGTTCTTAGTTGGTTTTAGTTTACTAATGGGTTGGTTGTAATTAATAACAAGGCATCATCTCACTATGACCAAACTGAATTACTAAATCAATTTTATTATCAAGTTCTTTTCCAAGAACAGGCGTGTCACATGCACCAAAACAAGAACCCATCCAAATCAAAAAATCTGCTTTTGTTTTTGATTCAAGAAAATCCACAATAGTAGTTGCATAAGGTTTCAAACCATCAGGAAACTGCAACAAAACCAACTTTGCTTTATTAGTATTAATCTTAACAACAACTTTCTCAAGTTCAAAATCATATTTTTCTTCAAGTTCTTTAATTGATTTCATGTTTTTAATTAAAACCCAATCTTTAAAAATTAATCTATATTAAGAATCATATGACAACCAGACAACCGATTGTAACTATTTGCGGTCATGTTGACCATGGAAAAACCTCGATTCTTGATTGTTTTAGAGATAGCTGTGTTCAAGAAGGAGAAGCAGGAGGAATCACACAAAAAATTTCATTCACTTTATTCCCAATCGAACAAATGAAAAAAGCTTGTCCTTTAATTGAAAAATCAAAATTAAATTTGAAAATTCCAGGGTTCCTATTCATTGACACCCCAGGTCACGCAGCTTTTACAAATCTTCGGAAACGAGGCGGAAGTTTAGCAGATTTAGCTGTTTTAGTTATTGACATAAACGAAGGAATCAAACCCCAAACAGCAGAAGTAATTCAAATTCTCAAACATAACAAAACACCTTTCATAATTGCATTAAATAAAATAGACAACATTTCAGGTTGGCGGCAAATAGATTCAGATTTAAAAAAAAGTATTGAAATGCAATCGCCAAACGTAAAGCAAATTTTCGACGAACGTTACATGACTTTAATCGGTTCATTAAACAGCCACGGTTTTGAATCTGACCTTTATTATAACATTGAAGATTTTACAAAAAAAATTGCAATGATTCCGTGCTCTGCAAAATCAAAATCAGGAATTCCAGAACTTATGATGATGCTTTGCGGTTTAAGCCAAAAATATTTATCAGAAAAATTAGAGCTTGGCAAAGATGCAAAAGGAGTTACACTTGAAATAAAAAAAGAAAAATCGCAAAATTATATTGAAGCGATTTTATACGACGGCGAACTTTCAAAAAAAGATGAAATCGCGGTTGCATCATTTTCTGGCGAACCAATTATAACACGAATTCGAATCCTTGAAGAAATCCAACCTCTTTGCTCAAAATTTTCTCCAAAAGACAAAGTTCAAGCATCAACAGGGTTAAGAATTCAACTTGTTGAAAAAGCAGACATTCTTCCTGGAATGCCGTTCGTAATTTTCAAAAACAACAAAAAAGAAATAGAAGAAATTTTCAAAAAGCAAATTTCAGAAAGCATTAAAACAGAAAAGCAAGGAATAATTGTCAAAGCAGATTCTTTAGGAAGTTTAGAAGCGCTCTTAGTCTTGTTAAAACAAAACAACATTTCTGTGGTAAAAGCAGGAATTGGAAAAATAAGCAAAACAGATTTAATTTCTGCAAAAGCAAACTTGGAAATCAACGAACTTGATTCTTTAATTTTAGGATTTAATGTTGACATAGATGAAGAAGCAAAAGAAATTCGGGGAAAAATAAAAGTTATAACAAACGACGTTGTTTACAAGTTAATCGAAGACACTGTGAAATATAGAGAAGAAAAAAGAAAAGAAATTGAAAAAAAGAGATTAATGGAACTTGCAACAATTTGCAAATTAAAAATGCTCCCACAATATGTTTTCCGAAATTCAAACCCTGCAATTTTCGGTGTTAGAATTGAAGCAGGAAAATTAGTTTCAGGAACAAATGTTATTAATGAAAAAGGAGAAAAAGTTGGAAGAATAAAAAACATTCAAGCTGACAGAAAATCTGTTGATCAAGCAAACGAAGGAATGGAAGTTGCGATTTCAATTCCAAGGAAAAACTTTGAAAGACAATTAAAAGAAATTGAATTTCTTTACTCAGATATTTCTGCTTCTCAATTTAAAACCTTCAAAAAAAACAAAGATCTTTTGTCCAACAACGAAATAAAAACACTTCAAGAAATTAATCAGATAAAAGGATTGGTTGATTAAATTTCTCTTAAATAATTAATCCTTAACTTGAGATAATGTATAGCCAAGAGACATATGTCATACGAAACAGAAAATTAGTTCTCAATAAATTGCTCAAATTAATATAACTTCAAAATCGCCTTTGGCAGATTTTTCCGTGGTTAAAATTATTAATATGTAAAATTCTAAGAAATCTTAATTATTTTTTTAAAATTTTGGCTTGACGAAGTTTGGCAAAATTTATTAATTGTGAACAAAGTGAACCAAATTTATATAAAATATGGGGTGACATATGCATGTGGGTTACCCCCCTTAACTTGAGATAACAACTTTTAAAAACCAATTTTAATATTATTCTCTATGTTTAAAATCAATTTATCTGAAAAATCAGGAAAAACCTACAAGTTAGAATCAGAATCAGAAGAACTTATGGGTAAATCCTTAAAAGAAAAAGTAGAAGGCAAAGAAATCTCACCCGATTTAGAAGGCTATGAATTTGAAATCACAGGCGCGAGCGACAAGGCTGGTTTTCCAGCATTTGAAGAAGTTGAAGGTGTTGGATTAAAAAAACTTCTTTTAACTTATGGTAAAGGAATGAAACAAAGACCAAGAAAAGAAGGTAAAAAGAAAAGAGCGACAAAACGGCCAAAAGGACTTAGATTAAGAAAAACAGTTCGAGGAAAAATAATCTCAAATGCAATTGTCCAAATCAACATGAAAGTTCTCAAAGCTGGCTCAAAAAAACTTGAATCTCTTTACGGAAAAAAAGAAGAAGTTAGTTCTGAAGAAAAGAAAGAGTAATTATAAAAACATCCTCCTCTTTTATGATTAATGAAATCTAATCAACCTTTAGCATATCGGATGAGACCTGAAATTTTAGAAGATTTTGTTGGACAAGAACATTTGACAGGCGAAGGCAAACCATTACAAAAGGTATTGGAAAAAGGAGAACTTCCATGTTCTATAATTCTTTGGGGCCCGCCAGGTTGCGGAAAAACAACAATTACAAAAA
>JAHILJ010000046.1 GCA_018897135.1 Nanobdellota archaeon
AAAAATCAAAAACAGATTACACAATTCTAAGAAAGAACCTTTCACATTATTTATTAAAAAATCTTTCAGAAAATATTGATTCAGAATATCCTCAAAAAATATTTGAAATCGGACGAGTATTTGAATGGCAGAACGAACAACCAAAAGAAGAAGAACATCTTTGCTTAGCAATCGCCCCTGGAAATTTCACAGAAGTAAAACAATCTCTCGAATATTTATTTAAAATGGCTGGGCTTGAACACAACTTTGAAGAAATTGACATTCACGATCCGCATTTCATAAATGGAAGAGTTGCTGAAATTGTCTTTAACAAACAAAGAATAGGTTATCTCGGAGAAATTCATCCAAAAATCCTAAATAACTGGAAAATCAAAATGCCTGTTGCACTTTTTGAAATAAATCTCGAACCTGTTTTTAAAAAACTACTCTAAACCAGTTTCATAAATAATCTGAATTTCTTCTGGTGTTAAAGTTTTATTAAAAATCATTACTTCGTCTATTATTCCATGAAAAGGTTGGTAAGCAAGATTGTTTCTCTTCCCGACATAAACTTTATTGTTTGTTCCCATATCTCCTGTTTTGCTTTGGCCTTCACCTTGTAATGCTCCATTAACATATGATTTAATTTTCACACCATCGTAGCTCATAGCAAAATGAGTCCAAGTATTAAGGGAAATTAAGGGATTTAATGAAATATCTTTTGCCCAAGAACCACCTGCATTTAACCAATTAGCTAATTTTCCTGAAGAATCTATTGCAAGCAAAAATCCTGTTTCTTGACCAACAATTGTATTATGATTTAAATCCCAAGAAGTGGGTTTTGCCCATGCAACAACTGAAAAAGCTGAATCAAAATTATCAAAATCAGTATTATCTAAAATTTCTATATGATTTCCATTAAAAGAATATGCTTGACCATATTTTGCATCGCTGGTTGATATTGCACCAGAAACCAACCCATCATTATTATTAATACTATCTTCTGCATTTCCGTCCAAGTTCCACCATGAAACAAAACCTGTTGTTTTTAATGTACAAAGACCATTAGTGCATAAATGTAAATCATCACATCCTTCAATGTCTTCATCACAATTAATCTCTTTACCACAAATAGTTTGAATTCCACATTCATATCCTAAACCCCCACAAGTAGATCCACATATCAAATTATTTCCAGTAATAACATAAGAATCAATAGGATTTCCCACCTCTTTTTTACCTAAATTTGAAATAAAAATAGGTGCTATGGAAACTTCTGTTATGCTTTCAACATCTAATTCATTTAAAGTAAAATTAAAAGATTTTTTTTGAAATTCAGAAAGATTTGTTTCTTCATCAAAAATTTCAGAAGAAGTTCCGTCAGAAAAAATAAATTTAATTCCAGAAAAACTTGCTTCACCCTTGTTTCTTTTAACACCAATCAAAGCTGTATTCTCACTTGATTCAAGGGCTACATTTTCTAATTCTAAATCAATTGTAAATTTACCTGTAGCAATTCCACTTGTGCTTTCCTGAATATAAGGTTTAACAACAGCCCAGATAATTGCAATTGCTACAATTACTAAAACAATAATTATTAAAGTTGTAATAACTCCTGACAATGCTTTTTTATTCATAAGAAGTTAAAGAAGTGTTAGTTTAAAAAAATTGCTGTGATTTTTTATTTACAAAACCTCAACCAAAATAACCTTTATGCGAAATGATTTTCATGAGCATTGAACCTCATCCGAAGTACCCTTTAGCACTATCTTCAAACTTGTTGTCCCAATTTTTTTTAACAACTTCAATTATTTTCAAAAGATCTTTTTTAATTTCTTTCCAAACTTTATAATTTTCTTTAATAAATTCAGCTTCTTTTTCTTCTGAAAAATCCAAGTCAACTTCAATCAAATCAACTTCTATTTTTGCAAGTTTCTTGTACACTTCTTGCAAAATAGTTTTATCGTCTGAATTTAATGATTTCACAATTGAAAAAACAAACAAAGGTGAATTTGAAGGATTCAAAAGTGCTTCAACAAACCTCATATAATTTGAAAACTTTTCTGCAAAAAACTTTCTTATTTCTCTAATTAAATAATCTGTTTCATCAGAATCAATTTTCTCTATTTGAAATTCTCTATTTAATTCATCAAAATCAGGGAGCCCAAACCTTTTCTGGATTTCTAAATATTTTTCTTTTAATTTTTCCAAAGATTTTTCTTTTTCCATAAAAGCCCAAGAAAAAGAGATTATTTAAATTTAATGATTAAAATTTATAAACCAAAAACACAATTCATTATTGTGCCTCAGTAGCTCAGTTGGTAGAGCGTTACATTGGTAATGTAGAGGTCCTGGGTTCAATCCCCAGCTGAGGCTTTTCCAATCAGTTTAGAATGTGAATATTTATAAATTAATTAATCTTTAATAGGTTATGAAAAAGTTCTTTAAATCAATCTGGTTCCCGATTGTATTATTTATACTATTAGAATTAATCTTTTTTATAATTGGGTCTTTTAATTTAAGTTATGCTCAATGTGAATCTTGCTCTTCTGCTTCTGCTTATTGCCCCCCTTGTCCAAGCATAAATGTGTTAGCTTATGTTGGAATAATTCCTAGTTTAATAATATCATTTATAGTTTATTTCTTAATTAAAAGAAAATCTAAAAAAACAAAGCCTTAAAAAATAAACCATTTTAACAATCCCCAGCTGAGGCTTATTTCTTCATAACTTTAAGGAAAACCAAAATCAATAAAACAATTACAAGTGCAACTGAAATAAATCCGAAAAGAATTGCTAAAAGTTTAAACAGGTCTTGAAAAAATTCACTTCCAGATACACGGAGCAAAACAAAAGATAAAACAAACAAAATTAAAAAAAAGATTAATTTTCTCAAAGCCATATTAATTTTTTTTGCACTTGAACGAACCATATTTTTAGAAGAATTCTGAGTAGTTTTCTTTTTCATTTTCTTTTTTACCACCTTTTTTTTAGCCATCTTATAAAATATCTAATAAAATAAAGTTTATAAATTTATCTCGAACTAGTAGAATTTGTTTTCCAGTCCATTTTAATCACATTTGTTGTAACAACTTTTATATTTGCAAAAACAGTTGTAAGCCAAGACATGTAAATTTTTCCTGCACTCATCAAACCAGGAACAGTTTTATAATCTACTTGCTTGTCTTGAAAAACAAAAGCACCGCTAAGATATGTAAATAAAATTAAACCTATTAAAAATATTGCAAAAATTTTATGCTTCATTCGCTTAACTTCTATAAGAACCCAAATTGTAATTATCACTGCTGCAAGAATAAAAAGCGCAACTCCTCCGATTAACATAAATAAAAAAACAACATAAACTATAAAAACATTTCGGGAGTTAAAATATCGAGCCCCATAGTACAGTGGGTTTCTTTTTAGAAAAAAGAAACTACAATGGTAGAAAAACTACAATTGCACTTCAGTGTGATTAAGCTGTACTAATGGAAACTAAAGCCCTATAGTACAGCGGTCAAGTATTTAAGGTTCTGGTGAGCAAGTTTGCGAAGGACAAAAGTTGTTCTAAATAACGCGAGCAAGCTTGGGAATACCTTAAGACCTCGGTTCGAATCCGAGTGGGGCTATTTCGGATTTGAACAAATTTGGTTCACTTTGTTCACATTTAATGAATTTTGCCAAACTTTGTCAAGCCAAAATTTTAAAAAAATAATTAAGATTATTTGGATTTTACATATTAATAATCTCAACACGGAAAAATCTGCGAAACGCGATTTTGAAGTTATATTAATTTGAGCAACTTGCTGTAGACCAATAAATGTAGTTTCACTTAATCGTAAACAACTTCCTATCTTTCACGTCGAAGATGTCGAGGCGAACGCCCGAGTCGAGCCAACCGTGTGCGTAGTTTAATGCAGCGAAAGCGTTTACGAAATCGCCTTTTTTTTCAAAGAACTTTGCGTCTGATAAATAATTTTCAACCATTTCAAAAATTTCGTTTGCGTATTTTTCTTTGGTTTTGATAATTTTCTTTTTTGCTTTTGCAAGTGCAGTTGAAGTGAGTTTGAAATATTTTTCAAGTTTTTGTTTTGAAATTATGTTTTCCATGTTTGATTTAGGCAATGGGAACTTTTAAATATAATGTTGGATTTGTATTTTGAAAGAGATGAAAAAAATACTTTCGGTTTTTATTATTGTAATGTTTATTATAGCAAGTGCAGGAGTTTTTTCAGGAAAAAATAATAAGGACAATGGAAATGGCAACGGGAATGAAGATGAGCCTATTGAAAATTTAGATGAAACTTATGTTCAAAATTTTATTAATCAAAGCGGAATTTCTTCAGACCAAATTACAGACATTAGCCAAGTGGATTATACAAATTTCCCAGCTGGAATAAACATTTTAGAAATGAACAGCCAAAATCTTGCAATATATCAAATTAATTATACAGATTCAAATGATGAAACAAAAAGCATTTTTGTACTTTCATATTCTGCTGCAGAATTAACAGCTCCTGAAGAAGTTGTTGTTGAAACTAATGATAAACAATTTTTGAACTTTGGTTATGAAGGAATAAAAAACAATTCTGTATTTTTGAAAACTTCAACAGGCGTACAAACAGGATCTGAAAAAGGTTATGTTATGGTTCGGTCTGGAAGTATAACTGGAATTTCAACTAACTTAGAACTTTTAAATAATGCTTCAGAAAATATTGAAATTACAATTTACAAAAATGGAGAAGAAGTTGGTTTTAGAAATGAAATTAATACAGATTTTGTTGGTTCTAAAAAAGATTATGATATTCAGGCAATAGGAAATTTAGAATTTGAAGCAGGAGATTTAATTTCTGTTTATTTAACTGCCGACGCTGAAAGCGGTGTTGTTTGGAAAGATGTAATCACTTTAGTTGAAATTACCACTACTGATTAATATAGTTTGCATTCACACAAAGTTTTTAAAGTCGTTTTTTCTTAAGTAGTTCATGAAAGACAAACAAACTAGGGTGGTTATGTGGATTTTGATTGTAATCATTCTTGCACTTGTGGCTGTGATGGTTTATGCTTTTGTTGTTGTGCCTGTAATTAGAAACTATCAGAACAACCAGCAAATGGTTGGATATCAATATGGGCAAGTTGATCTTTTGAATAGCATGTTGTCTCAAATACAACAAACAGGACTTGTTCAGATTCCTTCTGGAGCAAATCAAAGTGTTATTTTAAGACCACTTACTCAAGAAGAATTAGCTTACTTACAACAACAAGCTCAACAAACTGCTCAATAAAACTTTTGAATTCTTTTTTATTTTTTTTAATTGTAACATTTATAAACTTGAATTTCTTATTTTTGTAATGCAAAGTAAAAGAGGGTTGTCAGGTGTTATAACAACGTTGATAATTATTTTATTAGTAATAGCAGCAATTGGAATTATCTGGGCTGTTGTTAATCCTTTTATTCGTGAAAGTGCAGAAGAAATTTCTTTAGCAAAATTCACACTTGCTTTACAAATAAAAAATGTTCAATATGTGGAGGATAATATTGAGGTAAGTGTTAAACGAGGTCAAGGTGATGGAGATTTAGTTGGATTACAATTTATAGTTAGTGATGGATTAAATTCTTTTATTGTTGAAAAAAGTTCTACATTAGCTCAACAAGAAATGACAACATATGAACTTATTGCTGGAACTGATTTTACTTGGGGGGATGCAGATTTTTTTCAAGCTGATGTGACAGAAGTTTCTGTTGCACCTATTTATGCTACAACTTCTGGAACAGCTGTTACAGGAGATATTGCAGATACTTATGTTATAGGAAGTGGAAGTGTTGGTGATTCTGGTGGAACAACTCCAACAACTCCAAATCCTGATTGTGATGCTACATGGACTTGTGAAAGTTTAGGGTATACAGAATGTGGAACCCCCAACGATGATTGTGGGAATCCTTTAATTTGTGGTTCTTGTTTAGGAAATGATGTATGTAATGGAACAGGTCAATGTGTTACACCAATAGAATGTACAGATACTTGTATTAGTTTAAGTTATGAATGTAATTATAATGGTGCTAATTGGACTATTTGTGGGGCCTCAACAGATTGTGGAAGTTGTTTAGTAGGAGTATGTAATTCTACTGGGCAATGTGTTATAATACTTGCTAATATGACGGGTGGAATTGTAGATGAAGTTTGGCCTCCTGGTGTAGGAACATATTTTGCAAGCGAGGAATTTCCAAGATCTGAAATAGAATATACTCTTGGGCATTATGTATTAATGACTTCTGGAACAGATTATAGGCAGTGTTATCAAATTTATGATTTTTTATTTCCTACTGCCCCAGAAATATATAATAAAACTCACGTAAGATTGGCTACAGCATATTCTAGTATTTCTACAGGAGATACTTTTGATGTTTGGGGCAATTTTGATTTGTGTAATGATGCTTCCTCTTCTTTACCTTAATCTAAATTCTCACTTAATGAAAACTTTAAATACATTCTTTCTTTAATTTATTAGTTACTTACATTTGAAAATGGTGTATAAAAAATATATTAAGAGGAATGGTCGACTTTATGGTCCGTACATTTATCATAGTAAACGAGTTGACGGGAAAGTTGTTTCAGAATACCGAGGACAAAAAGATTTTTCAGAACATAAAAAATTTATTTGGATTTTTTTAGGTGTTGTTTTGCTGTTAGGTTTGGTTTATGGGTTTTCAACTTTAAATAAAGGTTTTTCTGGTATGGCTGTTTTTGATATGGATGCAAATTATATGGAAGGACAATCCTTAAATGGACTTTTGGCTTTTTCTTTGCAAGAAGGAGAACTATTACCTGCATCAACAAAAGTTATTTTTGAAAATTTTGGTCAGGTTTACAGATTTGATTTAAGTGAAATTGTTTCAGATGATTTGGTTAATGGAAATTATTATGTAAAAGGAAAATCTTTTTCAGAACAAGGTTGGGGTTATGGGGTTCAAGGTGTTAAAAATATTTATCCTGAATTAACTTTTACATTAGATGTTTATTCAACGCAAACAGGCCCGATTTCGCAGGAAGTTTTTGGCGATGCACTTGAAGAAAATTTAGAAGATATTCAAAACGAAGAATCTGGAACAGAAATAGTTAATGAAACTTCTGAAAATAATACTAATATTGAAGAAACAGTTTATGAAAATAATACTGATGTTGAGAAGAATGAAACAATACCTATTATCGAAGATAATTTCAATAAATCTCAAGAAAATATTGATATTATTCCAGAAGAAATAATTAACGAAACTCCTGAAAATGAAGATGTTGTTTCAGAATCAGAACCAGAAGTTTTAGAAGAAACTATTGAAGAAACAACTGAAACTGAACCAGAAGTAGTTCAAGAAGAATCTGAATCAACTGGAGCTTCAATTACAGGGGGTGTTATTGGGACAATTTTCAAAGGAGTTTCAAATTTCTTTTTGAGTTTAACTCCAACAGGAAAAGTTACAGATGGCGAGATTGTTGAAGTTAAAAAAATTCATGGTGTTGTTTCAGGAGAAAATTCTTTTGAATATAATTTGGAAGTAGGGCAAAGTGCGAGAATTTTGTCAGGAACTGTTAAAGTTGAAGGTGAAAAAATTTCAGATAATAATTTGAAGTTGGAAGTCGACGGAAACAAAGTTATTGTTACAACAAATTATGCAAAAGTTGAAAGAGGTTTTGGTTCTGAATATGTTGGAGGAGATTCAAAGCAGGTTTATATTAATTTAACCCAGCTTGGGTTGGTTTTTGAGCCAGGAGAATTAAAAACAAAATTAGTTTATGGAGATGAAGAAATTGTTTCAATGAGAACTTATTTGTCTGATGGAAAAATTATTTTTGGCGATAAAGTTGTTGAAGAAGTTCCTGAAACCGAAATTTTTGTTGAAGGTGTTTTGACAGATGAAGAAAGAGCAATTCTTCTCAAGGAATTTGGAAATGCTCCTGTGAGTGCAACAAAAATGGAAGTTTTCAACGGTCGTTTAATTGTTAGATTTGAACTTGAAGATAATTGGATAGAATATTCATATGATTATGCAGGCGAAGTTACGCCTGAACTTGAAGTTGAAATTGAAGCAGATAGAATAACTTGGTTAAAAGATATTGCGAGAAAGCTTTCGAATGAGTAGAAGTTCTTGCGAGGATTTGATATTGGGGTGAAATTTTAGAGGGGGAAGATTTTGTGGTTTAATTTTTTTGGGAAGAGATTAAATTTGCAGTTCGTTATGCTCACTGAATTGATAAATTGATATTAAATTAAAATTTGTGTTGTGGGATTATTAAGTGTTTTTATTTATCTTTCATAAATATTTTTTCTATGTCCAACTTTTAAGATATGCAGAATTTTCATTTCTTCTTGAACATCGATTATAATTAGATAATCTCCAACTCTTAATTTAAAACCCTTAATTTGAATAAGGGGTTTTAGAAATCTAAATGGATTTTCTTTGCATTCTTGTAACTTATCCCAAATTCTTTTCTTTGTTTGTGCATCAAGTTTATTCAAATTTTGTAAAGCTTTCTTTTCAAAAATAAGTTTATACATTTTATAAGCCAAGGATTTTTTTTGCTTCTTCTTCTGTATAGAATTCTTTATTTTTAATTTTTTCTCTTGCTTGTTTTATTTCTTGGATAGTTTGTTGACTTAATTTTGGTTCTTTTTCACACATTTTTGCAACAAATAAAAGTTTTCTAATTAATTCATTGTAACTCTCATTTTTATATTGCCGAAATCCATCAAGTTCAGATTTTGTTTGAAGATTTAATCTTATTGTTGTTTCCATATACTATTGTATACATATGTAGATTATTTAAATGTTTTGTTTTTAGAATTATTT
>JAHILJ010000047.1 GCA_018897135.1 Nanobdellota archaeon
GAAATTGTTTCATCTGTAAAATTAAAAGCAGAATTTTTCAAAGAAGTTTTTGGAACAGAAGAACATCAAAAAATAGAAATGCCAAAAACCACTGAAATATTAATGTTAAATGTAAACACAACAACGACCGTCGGAAAAGTCACAAAAATATCAGACAAAGAAATCGAACTGAACTTAACAATTCCCATCGTAGCATTAAAGCACGACAACGTCGGAATTGCACGGAACTTCAACAACCATTGGCGACTGATTGGGTGGGGTGAAGTTATCTAAAAGAACGTTCGCATTCTATTATGTTAGTTTCAATTCAGAAAGGGCAAATTTTATATAGTTAATAATTTATTACTATTATTATGATTAAAAAATTAAAACAATTTTATCAAAAGAATAAAAAGATAATTATTGTTCCATTAATTATTTCAATATTATTAACCATTGCTTGGAAAACATTCACTTTAGTATCCAAAGGATTTTGTTATGATATTGAATGCATACAAGGTATTTACCACCCATATTCATTTCCAATTTATTCAATGTTGAAATTTTTTGTAATTATATTTGCATGTATATTTTTTATTCTTTTTATTATTAAAATAATAATGCGTATTATTCGCAGATAAATTTGCCCTTTCTGAACTTCTCCGGTTTTTACTTAGTAAAAATCCTCAATGTCGCTCTGCACTTCTCCCTTAGGCATCGTTGCACTCAACACCCCTTAACCAAATAAACCTCATCACCTTTTCGAACCAAAGGAAGTTTAATTCCAACTTCTTGACCTTTTCTTGCTTTTGGAACAGATTTATTTTTAATTTCAATTCTTTCAACTTTAACATGTTCAATTCCTGTTGTCTTTCCAATCACAACCAATTCATCGCCGATTTCAAAACCATGCGACAAAACTTTTACAGTTCCAACTCCAACTTTAGGAAAATAATGCACAACATCCCCAACAAATTCTTTTTTCTTTGTAGCTTTAGAATGCTCAACATCTGAAAAATCGTCTGACGTTGGAACACCTAAATAAAACCCCGACGAAAACCCTTTTGTATAAACAGAATTCAAATTTTCAAGTTCTTGCTTAATTTCACTTTTAGAAAGATTATTATCCAAAGCTTTCCGATAACTTTTTACAACAGTTTCAACATAACGCGCATCTCGATTCCGACCTTCAATCTTAAACGAAACAATTCCAGCTTTTTTCAATTTGTCAATAAAAGGCAAAGCGCACAAATCTTTTGCAGATAAAACAGTATGTTCTCCTAACCTTAACTTTCTTCCTTCTTCATCTTCAACAAAATAACTTCTCCTACAAACTTGCGTGCACTGACCACGATTTGCAGACCGACCAAAAAGATGTTGCGACATAAAACACCGACCTGAAATCGCAACGCACATTGCACCATGACAAAAACATTCAACAGGAACAACTTTAGAAATTTCTTTAATTTGTTTTAAGTTTAACTCACGCGCAAGAACAATTCGCTCTGCCCCAAGTTTTTTGTAAAATTTTGCAGATTCTGAATTTGAAACAGACGCTTGAGTAGAAACATGAAAAGGAATTTTATATTTCCGACAAAGTTCAATCACAGATAAGTCCCAACAAATAACAGCATCAACTTTTCCTTTAATTTTCCTAAAAACTTTTTCAAGTTTTCCCATTTCCCCGTCATAAACAACAACATTTAAAGTTAAATATTTTTTAACTTGCGAGCCACAAATCTTTCCAATTTTATTCAAATCTTTAATTTCAAAATTCTTTGCATTTGCCCGCATTGAAAATTCCTTTAACCCAAAATAAACAGCGTTCGCACCAACTTTCACAGCAACAATTAATTGCGGAAAACCCCCGGCCGGCGCAAGAAGTTCATATTTTTGTTCCATGAAACAAAAACACATCAAATGATTTTAAACTTTTGCAATTGTTTATAAGCCATTGATATCTTCCCCAACAATTTATATATAAATTTGGTTCACTTTGTTCACAATTAATAAATTTTGCCAAACTTCGTCAAGCCAAAATTTTAAAAAAATAATTAAGATTTCTTAGAATTTTACATATTAATAATTTTAACCACGGA
>JAHILJ010000048.1 GCA_018897135.1 Nanobdellota archaeon
AAAGGGAAGTTATAAAATTATCTATCTTGAAAAAATATTACAAATTATATATTACAAGAAACTAAAAATTAGTTCGCAACAAGTTGCTCAAATTAATATAACTTCAAAATCGCATTCTGCAGATTTTTCCGTTGCTCAAATTATTAATATGTAAAATTCTAATCTATCTTAATTATTTTCTTAAAATTTTGCCTCGACAAAGTCTGGCAAAATTCATTAATTGTGAACAAAGTGAACCAAATTTATGTGTAAAACAGGAGGCATTTGTTTATTGGCTATACAATACTTTATCTATTCCATAACTTTCTCAAACAAAGATGAAAAAGCTTCGACAAAGAAAGGCGAGTTAAGCCAGATTGCAACGTCTTCTTTTTCACTTGATTTTGAAAGGTAGAACAAAACTTCAGATCGATCGATTATAAAGAATTTTGCGTCGATATCAACTTTTTTTATTTTCATTTTTAATCTGGTTTCCATTTTCTTTATCAAATCTTCACTTCCAGATAAACCAAGTTTAATTTTTATTCCGTTTTTTAAAAGAATGCTGAATGTTTGTTCGAAAAGTTTTAACTTTGCTAAAAATTCTTCTGCATTAGCACAAATCATAACTTCTTGTTTTGCTTCTCGAATTAAATCACTCAAATAATTTGAAATATTTGATTTTCCTTTTAATGAAGCTGAAATGTCTTCTCTTTTCACAAGACCAATTCCACTTTTGTATAAAGTTTCAAGTTGAGCGTATTCGTCTGTTGAATTTATTTTTGAAAGAGTTTCAATTCTTTCCTGAGCATTTGATCGAACATTATTTTTTAATTTTTCAAGAATCATTTTTGGCTTTACACCAATGTATTTTACAGGTTTCCCAAGTTTAACCAAAGCAAATCCTTTTTTTTCTAAAGATTCTAAAACATCATAAGTTCGAGAACGAGGAACTCTTGAAAGGTTTGCGATTTCTCCGGCAGAAGCCACACCTTTTGCAAGCAATGCTAACCACACTTTTGTTTCATAAAGATTAAGTTCAAAATAATCTCTAATCTTGTTTATCATTTCTTGTTTAACTAACATTTTAATCTTGATTTCCTATAAATTTAAAATAATTATTTTTTGGTGCCCGAACACCTGCTTCTGTTGCTAAATAAATTAATCTTGATCTAAGCTCTTTTCCTCTTAAAGCAATTTCTGGTTTAGAATATTTTTCTATGTTATTTTGAAGAGTTTCTGTTATAAATCCATCTGCACATTTACAAATATAAGTTGCATGATTATCTCTTAAAGTTTTAACAGGATTCTTTGAGTAGAAATTTAAAAAATTTTCAACTTTATCTAAGTATTTTTCCGCATCTAATCCTTCTACATTAGGTATTCTTGGTGCCATAAAAGGTTTCCTTGTTTTCATAGTACTTTATAGTAACAACTTTGATTTATAAATGTTTTGGTATGTTACTTTTAATAAGTGAGAACTTTAGAAAGATTTGAATAATGTTCCTTTTTAGAAAATAAATGGAACAAAAAAATGGATTTGGGTTTGATAGAAAAGATAGATATAAGAAATATGTTAAGAAATGGGTTATTATTTTTTCATCAACAAACTCTAGAAATTTTAGTGGGTGGGTATCTAGAATTACAGATGAAAATATGTTTCAATTAAATCCCCATGTTGGAACTCTTTATTCCCCTAACCAAAGTCCTACATATAAATTAATTAATTCTAATTTTGAAATACCTGTTTTCCCTGATACACCAATTGAAATATCCACAAAAAAGAACATAGAAAATTATTGTGAATACACAACTAATGAAGAAAGATTAGCAAGGGAACTTAAATTAAAAAATCAACCAACCAATAATCATCCCTAAAAATATTCCTGCTGTTATGAAAGGCATTGCAGGGTAGAATTTCTTTTTTTCTGAGAACAAAAATAAACTTAACAAACCTAAGAAAGCTCCTGCAATTACTAACAAAGCAGGACCTAATTCCCAGAATTTCAAGACAACTCCTGAAGTGATTATTGGGAACACCACGTCGCCTCCGCCTAAAATTGCCACGTTCACTTTTATTTTCTTAAGTTTTGATTTTGACTTTGATTGTTTCAAGTTTTTTATTTTTTGCCTCATTGTTTTTGAAATATATGGAACAAAAAATCCTGAAAAGAGTTTTAATTTATCTATTTGGTATTTTGCCATTTTTTGCATAATTCCTGATTTCCAAACAGCCCACATATCATAAACAGAAATTAAAACTAAAAGAATAATAATTGTCCAGATATTTAAAATAGGAACAAAAACACAGGCAATTCCGGGGTAAACTAAAAGTTCTGTAACATTGTGAACAACAAAACTTCTTTTGTAAATTTTAAAATAAGCTAAAGGAATTGCGACCAAGGTTGCTATAATTGGAATTTCTTTCCATAAAAGAGAATCAAAATCCTTTGTCAAACTGTAGAAAAAAATTCCTAAAGCAATTATGACAACTAAGAAAAACCATGCGCGAAGAACAAATTTTAATTCAAACTTTGTGAAAATAAGTAAAAGAAAAATTGCAAAAATAAAGGCTATGACAAGTTGAGAAAAATATGAGTTATAATCAGATTGTTCTGTTGCTTCATAAATTCCCATTCCATAAGGAAGATTATTTTCTTCAGAATTATAATGATTTGTAATTGCCAAACCAATCAACTGAGTAATTAAAAACATTCCGAGAAGAATTGCAGTTATTTTCCATGTGTGTTTCATAGAGGAAGAAAGAAAACAATACTTTAAAAAATTACCTCAACCTCAAGGTATCTAAAATACGAGGAACATTTGTTTCAACACGATTGAGCTTGTAAAGTGCAGAGGCCAAGTCCAAGCATTTTGAAACTTCGCCGTGATTTATAATAATTCTTTTTGCTTTTGGTCGCATATTATTGAAAAAAGCTAAGATTTCATTTCTTCCTGCGTGCGCACTAAATCCTTGAATTGTATAAACTTGCAAATTTATTTGAACTCTTTCTTCTCTTCCATCAACAATCATTCTTGTTTCTTTTGAACCTTCTTGAACTTGACGTCCTAAAGAACCAACACCTTGGTAACAAACAAACACAATTGCGTTTTTTTCATTGCCTGCAAATTCTTTGAAATATTCGACAGACGCTCCGCCAACAAGCATACCAGAAGTTGCCAGCACAATGCACGGCCCGCCTTCAATAACTTTTCTTCTTTCTTGAGGAGACCCAACACGCGAAAATAATTCAGATGTAAACGGATTCTTGTCTTGGAAAACTTGTAATTTTACTTTGTTACTTAAAAAATCAGGGTAAGCTGTGTGAATTGCATTAATATCCCAAATCATTCCATCAATGTAAATTGGGACTTTTTCTATTTTGTTGTTTTGCATTACATCTTCAAGAACAAGCATTGTTTCTTGTGCTCTTCCTAAACCTAATTCAGGGATTAGAACTTTTCCGCCTTGCTTAATTGTTTTTGTTATTGCTTCTAAAAATTGTTCTTCTGATTCAACTCTTGGAGGCAGGATATCGTTTTTTGAACCATATGTTGATTCTGTCATAACAGATTCTATTCTTGGGAAAGAGTTCACAGCAGGGTCCAATAACCTTGTTTTTGCATATTTGTAATCGCCTGTGTATAAAAAATTGTGTAAACCATTTCCAATATTAAAATGAACCATTGCACTTCCTAATGTATGACCTGAATTATACATTGTTATTCTCACGTCAGGTGCAATATCTGTAACTTCGTTGAAATTTAAGCAGATTGTATGTTTAACCATTTCTTTAATATCTTTTGAACTAAATAATGGTTGAGAAGCTTGTTTGTATGCAACTCCAATAAAATCTAAAGAAAGCAAAGCAGCCACATCCATTGTTGGAGGGGTCATGTAAGTTGGGCCTTTGTAACCCATTTTGTAAAGATAAGGTAATAATCCAACATGATCTAAGTGAGCGTGAGAAATTATAACAGCGTCTAATTCAGCAATATTAAATTCAGGAACATTAAAGTAAGGGAATTTGTCTTTGCCACTTGAAGCAACATCAATTCCACAATCAATTAAAACTTTTGAATTTGGAGTTTGTAATAAAATACAACTTCTTCCAACTTGTCGCGCGCCACCCAAAGGAGTTATACGAATCCACTCTTCAACTTTTTCCGGATTCCATTCTTTGTAAATTTTTTCTCCAATTGAATTTAAAAATTTTCTTCTGTAGTTATTATTTGCATAAAGAACTTCTCTAATATTATCAGTGATTTGACTTTTTATTGCAGAAGACCTTTGAACTTGCGGGGTCCACAAAGTTGTTTTTTTTATTTGCTCTAAAATTGAACCTTGTTTCCCAATAACAATTCCCGGACGCTTTGCTTCAATTAAAACAATACTTCTATGAAAATCAAAAATTATATTTGTTATTTCTGCATCTGAAGGAACTATTTCTTTAATTTTTATTTCAACTTCTTTTGCGTCAGGGAGAATTTTTTGGTCTGCTCTTAATTCAATTCTTTTTTTAATTTCATCTACAATTTCTTTTATTCTTGATTCACCTTCTTTGAAAAATTTAGCATTCTCTGTATAAAGAACAATGTTCGCTCCTTCAAAATTGGCTTCAGTTATATTTCCGCCAAGTCTATCAGTTATATTTTTCAAAATGTCCATTTTAAATAAAATTATTGGTCCTTGTATTCAGGAATAATTTCCTGTGTAACTGCCTTTTTAATCCCGTCTTTTGTAATTGTAAAAACGTCGATTCCATAACCAGAACCAGTATCTCTTTGCGTTGAAGATTTCAAAGCTTCTTTCGCAAGTTCAACTCCTTCTTTTACAGAAATATCTTTTTTATATTGTCTTTCTAAAAGCCCAAGAACATAAGGCATTCCAGAACCAAAATTTGCGTCGTAGTCTTTTACATCAGTAATACTCCCGTCTGGACTTATAGAAAATAACTCTATTGAACCATCTTCATTAAATCCACCAATTAAAAAACCTGCTTGTTGAGGAATCATAGAAGGTTGTCGAATTCCATGATAACTTATACTTGCTAAAAGAGATGCTGCTTGTTTTATAGTTGGTCTTGATTTTGAACGAAGTTGTTTTAATTTTAATTCTGCAGATAAAATTTTTGGAACCCGATGAGCATCAGAAGCAACACCGCATCCAGACATTACCATATAATCATTAATCTGATTAACTTTTTGAACATCTTTTTGATAAACAAGATTTCCTGCAGTGGATTGTCTATCTGCAGCCATTACAACTCCGTCTTTACAAACTATCCCAAGAATTGTTGTTCCTGTTTTCAAGATTGATTTTTTTAAATCGTCATCCATTTTTAAGAATAAACTACATTTTTTTAGAGAAGAAGGATTATTTAAAGTTTTCGGATTTGAGATTATCCTTCTTTCCTACTAACTCCGTTTTCTTTTTTGAACTTTATCACATTATCTACAAAACTTTCTATTTTTTGTTCATGACTTACAAGAATTAATTGAGCAACATTTAGTTGTTGTAAAACGTCACGCATTTTGTCAAGTTGTTGTTCTGAAAAACCGTCTGTAGGCTCGTCAAGAATTACCAAGTCTCTTGTTTTTATTTTGCTCAAAAGAGAATTAATAACTTGGTTCAAAGAAAGTCTGTAAGCTAAAGCAATTGCTGTTCTTTCTCCTCCAGAAAGATAACTATAATCAATTTCATAATCTTGTTGTTCAATTATTGGCGTGAAGTCATCGTCAAGCCGAACTTGAATAAAATCTGAAACAAGCATTGAAAACCATTCTGCAAAAAGTTGGGAAAATTCTGACTTAAGTTTAGTCATAACATTTTTTTCAATAAAGGAAACAACAGGGATAAATTTTTTAGAAAGCCAATCTTCTAATTTATTCAAATAATCTGCTTGTTTTTTTATTTCATGTATTTTTTTTATTTTTTCTTTTGATTCTTCTATTTGCTTAGAAAAAAAATCTATTTCTTTTTTTAGTTCAGCAACTTTTATATCTGCAAATCTTTCTTCACTAAATGCTTCTTCTGATTGTTTTTGCTTTTCCTTGAAAACATTATCAAATCTTGACAATTCAAAAACAGAATTTTTCAAAAGCCCGTTATGTTTTTCTAAAAGTTCTCTATCTTTTTCAAACATTAAATTTAATTTTTTATTTTCTTCTAATTGATTTTGCTTTTCTTCAATCCCAGCATATTTTATTTTTGAAATTTTTAAATTTGTAAGTTCTTTTTCTTTTGAATAAATCCAAATATCTTTTTTTTCAATAGAACTTCCAATTTCTTGTTTTTCTTTTTCCAAAATTTCTAATTTTTTATTATTTAATACTATATCTGACCTTGCCTGATTCAAAACATTTGTTCTGTAAAGTGCATCGACGTTTTGTAAACAAGTTGGGCAAACTTCTAAATTAGAAATTTTCTGTTCTAATTTTTTATTTTCTTCGTTTTTGTTTTTAAGAGAATTTATTTTTGAATTTATTTCTAATTTCTCTTCAACAAATTTTTCTTTCTCTTTCTTGTCTGAATCTATTATTCTTTCAAGTTGCAGAATTTTTGATTCATCTATTTTTAAATCTTCTAATTCTTTTATTTGATTTTCAAGATAAATTATTTTTTTCTTGGTTTCTAAGCATAAATCATTTTTGTTTGAGATAATTATTTTTGTTTTTTCTATTTCTTGTAAAAGTTTATTTTTTTCTTCTATTTTTTTAGAAATCTCTAACTTTTCTTCTTCTATTTTTTTTCTTATTTCTTTTTTTGCAAAAAGTTCTTTTTCAACAGAATCTAAATTATAATATTTTGATTCAAGATCATTTTCTTTTTCTATTAAATCTAATTTGTCTTGCTCAAGATTTTCCGTGAGTGCTTGCTTTATTCTTTTTTCTTCTCTTAATTTTACTGTAACAATTGAAATATTTTCTATTACTTTTTTATATTTGTCAATTCCAAAAACATGACGCAAAGTATCTAAACGAGTGTTTGCATCTTGAAGAATAATTTGTTTCATTTCTTCTTGAGGTGTGTAAACAGTGAACTTGTAAAGAATATTTTGCTTTTTTGAAAATTCCCTTGGGTAATTTAGAATTTCTAAAACTTTGTTTTTTAATTCTGTTACAGAGATTTCTTTTTTTTCTCCATCAATTGTTATTGCACAATAATCTTGAGAAACTGTTTTTCCTTTTTTCAAAGTTCGCTCGACTAAAACAGATTTTGTCTCAACTTCAAATTCAAGTTGCACTTTTCCTTGATTTTCTCCGTTCCTTAACAAAGCAGAACCTCTTTGCCCTGGTTGCAATCCGAACAAAGCAAACTCTATTCCTAATAAAATTGAAGTTTTCCCAGAACCAATATCTCCTGAAAGCAAAGTTGAACCTGTTGGAAATTCTACTTCTTGGTATTTGTAACTTCGAATGTTTTCTAAGATTATTTTTTTTAGTATCATTTAAAACTCCAAAATTTTTTTTGAAAATTCAAGCAAACGGTTTGTAAATCCTTCTGTGGTTTCGCCTTCTTGCTTTTCAATTGCAAATGAATTAATTAATTGAGGAATCATTTTGTTAAATTCGGACGGGTTTTTTTCAGAATAAATTTTTATTGTTTCTTCTTCGATATTTTCTGTGTTCTCGACTTCGATTTCTAATTCAAGTTCTTTTGATTTTAAATCGTGCGTGTTTTTTAATAAAAAATATGCTTTTTTTTGCTTTACAAAATCTTCAATTTGCTGAAACTTTATATCTGAATTTTTTCCTTCTTGTAATTCTCCTGTTAATCTTAATAAAATAATTTTATCTTCTAAATTCTTTTCGCTTAATTTGTAAATTATTTGGCTTGTTGCGTTTAAGGCATTTTTAATTTCAATTTCAAATGTGAGAACGTCTTTAATTTTTAATTCTATTTTTTGGAGCGGGTTTGAAGATTCTGTGTCGACAATGTAAAAGCTTCCGTGTTTTAGGTCTTCCAATTCTTGGAAATTATTTGGAAATGTTGGGCCAGGGTAAACAAAGTTTTCATATTGGAAGTCGATGTGCAAATGGCCGAGAGCATAATAATCTGCATGCGGGAGAGTTAGGGTTTCAATTGAATCAATTGGTAAAGTTCCTTTTGCTTTGTCAATTGTTGTGTGTAACATGAAAATTTTAAACATGCCTGGGGTTTGATTTAATTTAATTCTTCTTAAATCAGGAATTTCTAAACCAGATTTTTTTCCAGAATATCCGTAAATGGCAACTCCCTGGTAAACTGTTGGGTTTAACAAAATCTCGTTTTCTTTTTCTTCAAAATTTACAACATTTTTGCAAAATCCTGCTCGCTCCAAAACATCTAGGAAAGTTTTTCCTGAAACAGAATAATCGTGCGAACCTGCAATTATAAAACACGGAATTTTTGCTTCTTTTAATTTTTTAAATTCTGTAAAAGTTTCTTTCAAGATTTCAATTCCTGGATAAGCTGAATCGAAAAGATCTCCCGAAATTAGAACAAATTCTAACTTGGAATTTATGCAAGTTTGGATTGCTTTTCTAAAAGAATCTAAATTCAAATCCTGCATAGGTTGTTGTTTCCAGCCACCTAAATGAACATCAGCCATGTGTGCAAATCTTACCATTGAAAAGAATAATTGTTCAGGTATTTAAGGATATTTGTGGTTAAATGCTACAAAAACCCATAAACTTCTTTAATCTTTTTCACGCTTTTGGCAAGAATAAGTTTTCTTCTGAGGTCTTTGGCGTTTTCTGCATTTTTTGTAAATTGCATTGCTTGGGATTTTATTTGTTTAAAGGGCTGAGGATATTTTTTCTCAAGTTCTAACCAATCCTTGAATGAGAAATTTTTTTGTTTTGTTTTTGTTAATTTTGTAAAAATATTTGGGTTTCCAATTGCTTCTCTACCAATCATTACAAAATCAAATTCTTTTAAAAGTTGTTTGTAGTTTTTCTCATTTACGTTTCCAGAATAAATAATAGGAAGTTTTGTTTTTGATTTTAATCTTTTTGCAAAATCCAAATCAGGTTCTCCAGAATAACCTTGTTGCTGTGTTCGCGGATGAATTATAATTGCGTCAACATATTTATTTGCTATTTTAATAATTTTAAAAGTATTTTTTGATTTCCGCAATTTAATTGTAATTGGCTTTTCAGTGGATTGCCTCATTGTTTTCAAAATTTCCTCAATTGAATCTAACTTATTGTGGAGGAAAATCCCAAATCCTAATTTCCTTGCTGTTTTTGCAGGACAACCCAAATTAAAATCAAAAAGCGAAACCTTGTCTTCGTATTTTTTAATAAATTCTTTCAAACCCTTTGTGTTTGTTGTGAAAATTTGCAAAGCTGGTTTATCATCTAATTGAAGTTCTTGTTTCGAAAGTGGATTCGCCATTCCTGTATAAGTTAAACCACAACCTGATTTTTTACAAAGCAATCTGAACGGCAAATCATTTACTTCTGCCATTGGTGCTAAAAAAATTCTGTTTTTTAATTTTAAATTTCTAATTTCCATAAATAAATTTCCTCAAAAAATAATTTTCTTTTTGTAAGAAGAGTTTTTTTCCAATTTCCAAATTTAATTCCTTTTGTTAATGAACTTGTTATTAAAAATATTTTTCCGCCTTTTTCTAAATAATTTTTTGCTTGTTTCAAAAACTTGTTAATTATTTCAGAACCTTTTTTTCCGCCTGTTGTTGCAAGTTGAGAATCTTTTGGTTCGTTTTTGTCTTCGGGCAAATAGGGTGGATTGAAAACAATCACAGAATATTTTCCTGAAACTTTTTCAAATAAATTCGATTGAATGCAATTAAAATCTAATTTTTTGCAATGTTGGACAGCTTTTTTATTTATGTCGACTGAAAAAATATTTTGTTTTTTAATTCCAGATTCCAAGGCTGTCTGAAGTTGAATCCCACTTCCGCAACCAATTTCTAAAAATTTTGCATTTGAATTTTTCTTTAACAATTTTGGAAGAAATTTTTTTAAGTTCTCTGATAAAAGGTATGAATCTTCAGCAGGTTGGTAAATTTCAGACATTTTAAGCAAAGAATTCTAAAATTTGATCTTTGAAAATAACAACTGTTACTAAAAGTCCGATTAATAAAAGTAAAATTGCAACTAGGAGAATTACAAAACCTTTTCCTTTTTTTTTCTTAGGTTCATAATTAGAAACTTGTTGGTTTTGTTGAGGTGTTGAAGGAATATAATTTGAAACTTTTTGAGTTGGTTGCCCTGGTTGAAGATTCTGTTGAGGCTGTTGAGTTATTTGTTGTTGATTAGATTGGGCAACCGGTTGAATTGGGCCTTGAGAAACAAGAATTTTTGCAGCTTCTTCTATTTCCTCTTTTAAATAACCTGCATTGTAAAAAGTAATCATAGCTTGTTTAAGCGACGACCCTTTTTGTACAGCTGCTTTTAGTCCTCCAAGAATATCAAATCTTACCATTTTATATTGTATATTTTAAATCTTTAATACTTTACCATTTAAACACAGATGAGAAGTTTCGTGAAAAACATATCCTAATTCTTTTGCAAGTTCAATCATTGGAGTTTCCTGTTGAAGTGTTCCGTGAGAAGGAATAATATGTTTTGGTTTTAAAAGAGAATGATTTCTCTTAAATCTTCACGACTGCCGTGACCATGAACATGAACATCTGTTTGAATCTTAACCCCCATTTTTCTTAATTTTTTGTCCATTTTTTCACGGGCTAAAACATTTTCAGATGCAGGAATAATACTTGAAGAAAAAATCAAATTATCTTCAGGATGAAAATTAAAAGGTGTTTCTCCTTTTACAATCCTATCTAAAATACTTCCTTTTTCAGCTTGATGCCCTGTGCAAACAACAAGATATTTTCCTCTTTCTTTTTCAAGGTTTCGTAAAAAAGAATTTATTTGGTTTCTATATTTTATAAGAGTTATATTTTTTGAAAATGGGCATTTGTTTATTTGCAAAGCACAGTTCACATATTTGTTTAAACTCCTTCCGATAAAAACAATTTGTCTATTTGTTTTTCTTGCAAATTCTACAATATTATTTAATCTTTCAATATGAGATGAAAAAGTTGTTACAAAAAATGCAGAATTTCTGTTTCGAACTTTTGAAAATGCGTCTTCTAACAAATGTCGCGCAATTGTTTCGCTTCCTGGTTTTTTTTCTGTTGCAGAATACAAAGCATCAACAACAAGAACTTTAACTCCTTTACTTCTTAATTCTTTTAGTTTTTTATAATTTGGTTTTGCACCTAATGTAGGGTAATTGTCAAATTTTAAATCTAAGCCGTAGAAAAAAATTCCTTCTTTTGTATGGAGCGCGACAAAACTGCACTGAAGTGTGGAATGTGTTGCGTGAATAAAATCTATTTTATAATTTTCGCTTTTTCCTTTTACAAAAACAGTTGAATCTTCTTTTACGACAATTCTTTTATTTCTTAATCTTATTTTGTCATCTTTTAAAATTGCTTCTAAAACAGCCATTGTAAAAGGTGTTCCATAAATATTTGCTTGAGGATATCGATTTGCGAGATAAGGCACGCCCCCAACATGGTCCAAATGAGCATGACCTATGAA
>JAHILJ010000049.1 GCA_018897135.1 Nanobdellota archaeon
CGGGCAGATTCAAATTGGAGAAATAAAGAATCCAAGATTAACAAAACAAGCTGCCGAAGTTATCAAAGTCGTGTTAGATAATAATGAAGAAATTATTTGTACGCCAGATCATAAATTTATGTTAAGAAATGGCAATTACAAAGAAGCAAAGAATTTAACTAAACAAGATTCATTGATGCCTTTACATAAAAGAATTTCTAAGAGGGGGGGGAAAATTACAATTGAAGGGTATGAAATGGTTTGGGATCAAAATAAAACTTGGATTTTTACTCACTTATTATCTGATGAATATAATTCACAAAATAATGTTTATTCTAAAGATCAGGGAAGTTATAAACATCATGTTGATTTTAATAAATTAAATAATAATCCCACAAATATTTTAAGAATGGAGAAGAGTGATCATTTAATTCTTCATACAGAACATTTAGAAAAAACATTACATAGAGAAGATGTTAAGGAAAAATCTAGGCAAACTCATAGGACATTAGAATATAGAGAAAAAATAAGTAAATGGGCAAAACAACCAAAAGTTAATGAAATGTTGTCTAAAAGGGCTAAAGAACAATGGCAAAATCAAGAATATAAAGAATTTATGACTGGGAAATTTAGAGAGTTTTGTGAGAATAATCCCGAATATGTTGAATTAAATAAAAAGATTTTGTATAATGCTCAAAAAGAATATTGGTCTAATCCTGAAAATAAGAGAAGGGCTTCAGAAAAAATTAAAAAGTTTTTTAAGGAAAATCCAGATGCTAAAGCATATTTATCTAATTTGGCTAAAGAACAATGGAAAGATGAAGCACTAATAGTTTGGAGAAGACAAAAAACAAAAGAACAATGGACTCTTGGATTCAGGGAGAAAAGAAGAAAAGCATACAATAAAATCTATTATGATAAAACAATTAAGTTAATGAAGCAAGTTTTGGAAAAAAATAATTGTCTTGAAAAATTTGATGAAATAAGAATTGAGAAAAATGATAAGAGTATTTTAAGCAAAAATACTTTTTGTTCAAGGTTTTTTAGAGAAAATTCTAATGATATGCTGGAAGCAGTTAAAAATTATAATCATAAAATTAAAAAGATTGAATGGTTAAACAAAAAAATTGATGTTTATGATATTGAAGTTCCTGAAACGCATAATTTTGCTTTGGCTTCTGGAATTTTTGTTCATAATAGTGCAAAGCAAGCTCGGAATAAAGAAACTCAAGCTATTTTGCCGTTGAAAGGAAAAATTTTAAATGTTGAAAAGTCGAATCCTTCTCGTGCACTTTCAAGCGAGGAAATTACAAATATGATTACTGTAATTGGAACCGGTGTTGGTGAACAATTTAATTTAGAAAAATTAAGATATAAAAAAGTTATAATTATGACAGATGCAGATGTTGATGGAGAACATATCAAAACTCTTTTGCTTACTTTCTTTTTTAGGTTTTTGCCTCAGTTAATTGAGAACGGAAATATTTTTGTTGCGTTGCCTCCTCTTTATAGAATTAGAAAAGGAAAAGATTATTATGTTTATACAGACGAAGAATTAAAAAAAGCTGTTGAAAAACTTGGGGCAAGCAATATTACGCGGTTTAAAGGTCTTGGAGAAATGAGTTCGACACAACTTTGGGACACTACAATGAATCCAAAAACTCGGAAGTTGAAAAAGATTTTTGTTGAAGATACTGTTGAAGCTGACCAAACTTTTTCAATGTTAATGGGCGATGATGTTCAAGGTAGAAAAGAATTCATAGCAGAAAATGCAAAGGAGGCGAACCTCGATATTTAAAATGGCAGAAGTAAAACTAGGAGAAAAGTATAAACATTTCAAGGGAGGAGAATATGAAATCGTTTGTGTAGCAAGAGATTGCGAAAATCCTGAAAATAAAATTGTTATTTACAAAAGTTTGTATGAAGCAAAAGGTTTTCCTGAAGGAACAATTTGGGCAAGAGGATTAGAAGATTTTTGCGGATTTAAAGAATTAAATGGAGAAAAAATAAAGAGGTTTGTTAAAATTTAAAATGCCAAAAAATAAATTAACAACACCTGCTTGGATTTTAGAAGATTATGATAGCGAAGCTGATTATAATAAAGCAAAAGGAATTTCGAGTGAAAAGAAAAAAGGTCACCGCTCGGTGTCATCCAAAACATTGAATTCTGGAAGTAAAACTTTCAAGGTTCGAGCATGTCCTAAGTGCGGAAGCGATGATGTTGGTCTTGTTTTGAGTAATTTAGATTTGGAAGAAGAAACAACCACAGGAAAACAATGGCAATGTAAAAAATGCGGTTGGAAAGGTGAAGAAGTTTCAGAAAAAC
>JAHILJ010000007.1 GCA_018897135.1 Nanobdellota archaeon
AAGGGAAAATCGGAAAAGGGAAAAAAATAGTTGTAGAGTTTTCATCACCAAATATTGCAAAACCTTTTGGAGTTGGACATTTAAGATCAACAATTATAGGAAATTCAATTTCAAACATTTGCGAATTTCAAGGATTTAAAACAAAGAAAATAAATTACTTTGGAGATTGGGGAACTCAATTTGGAAAACTTGCTTATGGCTATCAAAAATTCGGAAAAGAATCTGAATTAAAAAAAGACGCAATAAAACATTTATTAAAAATTTATGTCCAAATAAGCAAAAACAAAAAATACGAAGAACATTCCAGAGAAACTTTCAAAAAAATGGAACAAGGCGACAAAAAATCTCTACTTCTTTGGAAAAATTTCAGGGAATTAAGCATTGAGCAATTTGAAAAAATTTACAAACAACTTGGAATTAAATTCGACGTTTATGAAGGAGAATCAAAATACAACAAACAATTACCAAAAATTGTTCAAGAACTTGAAAAGAAAAAACTTTTGAAAAAAAGCAAAGGAGCTTTAATTGTAGATTTAGAAAAATATAGTTTAGGGGTTTGTATTATTCAAAAAAGCGACGGCACAAGTATTTACGCAACTCGAGATATTGCAGCTGCGATTTCGCGACATAAAAATTACAAGTTTTCTAGAATGATTTATGAAGTTGGCCAAGAGCAGAAACTACATTTTAAACAAGTTTTCAAAGTTTTAGAATTAATGAATTACAAATGGGCAAAGGATTGTGTTCATATTTATCATGGACTTTACCTTGGAAAATCAGGGAAAAAACTTTCGACACGAAAAGGAGAATCTTTTTCAATGGAAAAAATTTTAAAGCAAACTCAAAACCTTGCTTCAAAAGAAATTAAAAAAAGATTTCCAAATTTAAGTAATATAGAAAACCAAAAAAGAGCTGAAAAAATTGCAATTGCTTCAATTTTCTACGGAGATTTAAAAAACAACCGAACAAAAGATATTGTTTTCGACTTAGATAGATTTGTTTCTTTTGACGGAAACACAGGTCCATACATCTTATACAGCTACGCAAGAGCAAGTTCAATAATTAAAAAATCAAAACAACCAGGACACTTTGAAATAAACAGCTTAGAACCAAAAGAATTTGAACTTGCAAAAAAACTTTCTGCCTTCCCAGAAATAACTTCAAAAGCTTACGAACAAATGAATCCTTCTTTAATTGCAAATTATTCATACGAACTCGCACAACTATTCAACGAGTTTTATCAAAAACATCCTGTCCTAAATTCAGAAAGCGAATCGTTCCGGTTGGCTTTAGTTGAAGCGTTTCGACAAATAATAAGAAATTCCATGAATCTTCTCGGAATAGAAATGTTAGAAGAAATGTAAAAGTTTATAAAATTTAAAAAACAAAAAATAAAAGGAGGTGAAAATGGTTCATATAAAACGAATGAATGAAGAGTACTTTGCAAAACTTTTAAAAGATTTAACAGCGTCAGGAGAACTTATCCGAGCACGACAAGAAGAAAAACAAAAACTTCTCGACTCTTTTAATGCAGAAAGCAAACGTTTCTTTTTTGGAAAGATTTCCCAAAGAGGATGGCAATCTTCTGTAAAAAAAACAAATCTTGAATTACAAAGATTAGATAAAAACAGAAGAGACGCAATAAAATCAGCAACAAGTCATTGCGACAGAACAAGAAAGCTTTGCGTTGAACAAATGCCTATTGGATACAAAGCAACATTAACAGGAATTTCTGACGGAAAAAGAAAAAAGAAAGTTGTAAGAAGAAAGGTTGCAAAGAAAACTGTGAAGAAAGTTGTAAAGAAAAAGAAGTAAGTTTATTTTTTTATTTTTAATATTTTTTATAAGTGGTTAGTTTGGGCTTTGAAAAAAAGAAATTTATTTTTTCTTAGGTTCTAATCCTGTACATATTATAAAAAGCCATCCAAGAACTATAGAAATTAAGGCAGGAATTACATAAGCAGATTTTATTATAGTGCAACCCATCATTGTAATTTCATTTAAAGAAGTAGCACAAAGCCCCCAAATTGAAGCATTCCAAAACATATATCCACTAAAAATTATTAATCCAATTCCTAAAACAAATCATTGATTTCTATTCATAACTTAAATAAGATAAAGATATTTATAAAGATAACTAAAGACTTTTTCTTGTGTAAACCATAAACATATATACCACAACCTAATATCTAAATTTGGTTCATTACATTCACAATTAAAAGTTCAAAACTGACTTTGTCAAGTTTTTCACATTAAAAATATTAAGCGAAAAAATCTGCAGAATGCGATTTTGAAGCAAAGGTATTGAGCAACTTATTGCGAACTAATTTTCTATTTCCCATTCACACATGTCGATTAGACACATAAATCTCAATAACCATTCCACAAAACTAATCCACCTTCATCATCTCTTAAAAATAAACTATCTCCTGATTTTGTCCAAACATATTCTTCACCTTCCCAAAACAAAGTTGTAGAATTATCAATTCCATTACCAACAACGACCTGCACTTCTGAAAAAGTTTTCAAATTAAATTCATGAAAAACAAAATTCTTCCGACCTTCGTCTTTAATTTCCCAACCTTCTAAACTACAATCATACAAACATTTATTATAAAAAACCAAAACTTCATTTTCAAAATCAAACTTTTTCAATTCAATACAATCTTTACAAATATTCTGCGATTTTTCGCACAAATTCTTATTTGAATTTAAACAACTATCCCAAGCTTTTTCAAAATCATCATAGTAAAAATCTTTTCCAGAAGGAAAATAAAAATTAGCAAAACCTTTTTCAACCAATTTCAAATTAACATTTTCTTGCCCAACAAAAACATAAGCTAACAAACGATCATATTTGTCATATCTCTCATTTCCAAACTTTAACTCAACAGTTTTATTCAAGACCTCTTTTTCCAAAAAGTTCTTTGCCTCTTCATAATATTTCTCTCCTCGCTCAGGTGAATTTATTCCAAGCAAACGAATTGAACTAGAATTAAAAACAACTGTGTCACCATCGATCACACGCTCAACAAAAACCATTTCAGATTCTTCAAAAAAGCCTTCAAGGGATTTATCTAAAAAATTATAATTAATTACAATTAAACAAACTACTAAAAGAATCAGTAAAAACACTTGTTTTGATTTTGAATTCATTTAATTAATAATCTCTGAGAATATAGGTGTAGGAGAAGAATACCGAAGCATTCAACATAAACCGAAATCTATGCCTCCTACAAAATAAAGTTATTTTTAGGGTATTTAAATGTTTTGAAAACTCAAAAATGAAAACATTTTGTTCGAACCAAGAATGTGGGTGACAGGGTTCGAACCTGCGTAAGCACTAAGCTACAGCCGCTTAAAGGCTGCCCGTTTGACCACTCCGGCACACCCACATAAAATTTAAAGAAACATCTAATTTATAAAATTATTGCTTAGGTGTGACGCGAGAACACCGACCGAGCAAATTCACGAGAAACAATTGCAAAGCCAATCATAAAAATTCGAGTGAGCTGGGAGCAACACCCACATAAAACTTTAAACATGCTTTTGCTTAAAAATGTTGCTGAAATAAACTTTTATTTTTGTTCATCAACTTTAAGTAATAACAAAAACATATATTTCCGACGACAACAATACTTATAAATTAATTAATTAATTATATTATATAAAAGATGAAAGGAGGTAAAATGAAAAAAATTAATATAAATTTTTTAGTGTTAGGTGTGGTTTTCTTGACATTGTTAGGAATGGTTAGTGCAACTAGCGGAGTTGATTTTGTAACCCCAACTGCAGGGCAAAGTGTTTCTGGAACCTTGAATGTGCAGTGGAATAATACAAATAGTTTAACAAACCTTTATTTACAGTATAGAGCAGACAATTGCGGTGTTGGAACATGGACTGATTTAACTGGCTCTCTTGGAGGAAGTACATTGACACATCTATGGGATACAACAAATGTAAATGATAGTCAATATTGTTTAAGATTACAATTCGGAAACGATACTTATTCCACTTCTGGTTTATTCACAATAGACAACACTCTCCCAATGCCTATAATACAAAGAACAGGAAGTTTAATTGTTGGAGAAATTCTAACTTTCAATGCAAGTGATTCAACAGATAATAATGCAATCGCAAGTTATTCGTGGGACTTTGGAGACAAAACAACAAGCACAAACGCAGTTGAAACAAAAACTTATTCGAATAAAGGAGATTACGAAGTTGTCTTAACAGTTGAAGATATAGCTGGAAATTCAAATAGCACAACATTAAAAATAACAATTGACCCAATAACTTATGAAACTGATGAAATTGTTTTTGAAGCAAGTATTTTAGGAGAAAACAATTTAGACAATTCTTTTGATACAGGATTATCAAGTGTAACTTGTTCAATAATAAGTTCAGGAATTCCAACAAATCTTTCAATAAGTTCAAGTGCAAACAATTGTACTTTTGTTTGGAACAACATCCCATACGAAGACAGAGGAGAATATGAAATTTCTGTAAAGGCAACAAATGCAACACAAACAAAATATTTCACAGTTGACCTTTCTGTTTATACATGGTGGATAAATCTTGTTGAAGGCTGGAATTTAATTTCAATCCCAATGATGCCTAAAGATACAGGAATAGAAGAAGTTCTTGGAGAAATAGTTGATAATGTAGCATATGAAACAACAAGCACATACACAATTTTCCAATACAATCCTGAAAATCAAAAATGGTATAGGGCAAAAAAATCATCTGCAACCAGTTCAACTTATTCAGGGCCATCAAGTTACAAATTAACAGAAATAGTTCCAGGTTATGGTTATTGGATAAAAATGGCTGATGATGATGTTCTAAAAGGATATGGAAATCTTGAACCAGGAATGGACCAGGTAATTTCTGTAAATGTCGCAAACGGCTGGAACTTAATCGGACACTACGGATTAGACAAAACAGGAAATTGGGCAAATGAATCTTTAACAAGTTTAAGTTTAGGTTCAACTCAATATTATGATTCTGTTATTACAGATGACGGAAAAATGAAACCATACAAAGCATATTGGACAAGCGTGAAATTCCTTCCAAACGAAGTCGCGTCTTACACACCTGCTCAAAAAATAATCAACTTTATTTTAGGGATTTAATCCCTTTTTCTTTTTTTTGTTTTTTAGTTTTATTCTTGGGTTAAAAAATGTTCTTTAACACAATTGTAGATTTCATTTAAAACATCAGGCAACCTTTTCAGATCACCTGGGATTATGTTAACATAATAAGAAAAAAAGTGTTTATAAAATTTTTAGTCAAGATTTATTTTTTAATGCTTCTTCTAATTTGGAAAATTGCTTTACCTGAGTTACTTGGTCGGAATTTCCCTTTAGTAAACTTCCAACTACATATATTGCTCCTGCAAATGTTGCAATTGTAAGGTCTTTTTCATCTTTGCATATAGAATATACTCCTACAACAATTGAAGCATATTTTAATACACTTCCAACTACATCTTGAATCACTTCAGGAAACTCAAGTCTATATTTTATAAATTGTTCTTCTGTATAATGTTCTGTCATACCCAAAAGAATAAATCACTCCTTTATAAACTTTTCCATTTTGTAGTCATTTTAAAATTAAAAATCAAGTCCGTCCAACATAACCTTTTCGAGGTTTGAAGATTTCGCCTTTAATATTCAATTCATTTATTGCTTCGTCAATTTCAGACTTTGTCATCTTATCTTCAAGAGCGTCTACAATTTCTTCAATTGGAATCATTTTCCCAATCTTGCTTTCAAGTTTTATTATTGTATCACGAACAGTAAAAATCCGATTTCTTTGCGAAGAAGTTATTCCAGTTGTAATCCGGTCTATATCAAAGGTCTTTGATTCATAATCATATCCAACTTGCATTAAATAATATTTCATAAGATCAATTGCACGTTTTGCATCTTCAATTGTAATCACATTGCTCAATCTTAATTTTGCAGAAGCTTTTGACATACGAATCAAAGCCTGAAGTTGCCGAGCAGAAATCGGAATCGGTCTTAACGCACTTTCAGATGAAACAGGCCGATTTCGCAAATCAACATAAAATTTTTTGATTTCTCGGACAGCGTCGTCACTCAACTCAGGTTTTACTCTTTGCTTTGCATATGCAACATATTTTCTAAAAATATCTCTTGGAATTGTCATTTCTTCGCCTGCCTTTACATGCTCCAGCAAAACATGACTTGCAATCATCTCGTCCTTTTCTTTATTTGGAACATCTTTCAAAGTAAAAATAATATCAAAACGATTAATCAAAGTTGGAGGCAAATCAATTTGCTGTGCAATAGATTGGTAAGGGTCAAAACGCCCAAACTTTGGATTTGCAGCAGCAAGAACAGAAGTCTCAGAACGCAAAGTGGCCTGAACATTTGCTTTTGAAATTGTAATTGTATTATGTAAAATCATATCATTAGAAATAAAAGTGTGATAAGGTTCAATTGTCACATCATAGACCCATTTAATTGTTTTATTTTTAATTTTTGACACTTTTTTAATTTTCATCCACCTTGCATATCCAAAAGCCAGTTTTTTTATTTCTTCAAGCTCATCAATCACTTTCCCGTATTCTGATATTAATTTTGGGTCTTGCTTAATATTTGTATTAAGTTTTTCTTGAGCAATTAAAACTAATTTTTGCAAAAATAATCTATGCTTCTCAACTCCTTTATCTATTGAATGCCCGAGCACTTTCCTTTGAGAAATCTTTAACTTTTTAAATATTTCATCAATCTTATCTGTGCAATCAGGAATAATATCTTTTATTGTTCTATATGTTTTCTCTTTTTCATAATAAGATTTTAATCTTTGTTTTTTGTGTTGAGATAAAAAACTTATATTTAAGAAAAATTTACTTAAATTTTCTTGCCCAGAAATATCAAGTCTCCAAACATTAGAATGATTATCCCAAAAAATTGACGATTGAATACCAAATCTTAATAAAAGTGTAGACATTTGATTTGTAAGATTTTTATTTTGCGAGACAAATGAAATTCTGCAACCACCTCTTTTTTGAAATATCACTGAACCATCCCCATCATAAAGTGCTCTTAAAAGATATTTTATATTTTCTTTTGGCAATTGCATTATTTCAAGAGGAATTTCTTTTTTATCCCCTTTTTCTAAAAGATTCTTATCTAATTTTTCAAATAATTTTACTATTTTCTTTGATATTGTTCTGGCTGCAAATTGATGATTCCTTTTTACAATAATAGGTTTTTTCCCAAGATATTTTTCTACAGAAATACAATAATCCTTAATTAACATTTCATTATTATTCCAAAATTGTATTCCTGTTTTTTTCCCCCTATTTAATTCATAACATCC
>JAHILJ010000050.1 GCA_018897135.1 Nanobdellota archaeon
CTTTAGTAACCTTTTTATAAATTAAATTACTTATTTTTTTATGAAAGGATTATTAAAAAAATTAGAAGAAAACCTTAAACTAAAAAACTATTCCAATCAAACAATAAAAGGATATTTGTTCCAAGTTAAAAAATATCTTGAATATGTAAAAGATAAAGGAATAAATCAGAAAAGTGCTAAGGAGTTTCTTCTTAATAAATTATCAAAAGGAAATCCTGCATCAGTTGGACACAATGTGTTTGCAATTAAGTATTTTTTTAGAGAAATTTTACACCAAGAACTAAATATTCCAAATCCAAAAAGAAACAAAACAATTCCTAATATATTAACAATTGATGAAATAAAAAATATGATTAATTTAACAAACAACATAAAACATAATCTAATAATAAAATTACTTTATGGAACAGGTTTAAGGGTTTCTGAAATAATTAATTTAAAAAAACAAGACATAAATTTTGAAGAGGACCTAATTAAAATTAATTTAGGAAAAGGAAAAAAAGATAGATTTGTAAAAATCCCTGAATCAATTAAGGAAGATCTTAAAAATTATTCAAAAATTGAAAAAGGAACATATTTATTTGAATCTAATCGTGGAGGAAAATTAACAAAAAAAACAATTGCAAAAATTGTTTCAAACTCTGGGAAAAAAGCTGAAATTAAAAAAAGAGTTTATCCTCATTTGCTTAGACATTCTTTTGCAACACATCTTTTAGAGCAAGGAACTGATTTAAGAATTATTCAAAAGTTGCTTGGGCATAGTTCAATTAAAACAACACAAATTTACACACAAATTTCACAAGCATCAATAAAGAATATAAAGTCTCCTTTAGATAATATTTTATAAAATGTTATACTTAATAGGACTTGGGTTGAATTATGATTCAATTTCAAGTTATGGTTTAGAGATTACTAAAAGATGCAAGAAGATTTATTTGGAAAATTATACTGTGGATTTCCCATATTCACTGCAACAATTAAAGGACGTGATTGGAAAAAACATTATTCCTGCTGACAGAGATTTTGTTGAAAAGTTTGAAATTATTGACCAAGCAAAAAAATGCAATGTTGCACTTTTGATTTATGGCTCGCCTTTGACAGCGACGACACACATTAGTTTAATTCAAGAAGCAAAAGCTTCAGGGATAAAATATCAAATTATTTACAATGCTTCTATTTTCGATGCTGTCGGAGAAACAGGGTTGCAACTTTACAAATTCGGGAAGATTGCTTCAATGCCTGCGTGGAAAAAAAATTACGAGCCAGATAGCTTTATGGAAATCGTGAAACAAAACTTGGCTTCTCAAGCACATAGTTTAATTCTCATTGACATTGGGTTAGAATTCCCAGAAGCATTAGAACAATTAGAAAAAGCTGCAAAAAAACATGACTTGAAATTGAAAAAATTAATTATTTGCCAACGGCTTGGTGCAAGATATCACAAAGTTCTTTATCGGGATTTTGAAGAAATGAAAACATTTACAGGAATTGAAAAACCATATTGTTTAATTTTCCCTAGCAAGTTGCATTTTGTTGAGAAAGAATTTTTAGAAGGGTTATAACTAAAAACCATATTTAGAAGAATAATTTTCTTGAACTATTTTCATAACTTCATTAAATTCAGAAGGAAGAAGAGGGGGTTTAGAAACATCGTGTTGAATTCTAAAAAAAGGATTTTGCACATAACTCTCAGTAATCTTTCTTAAATCTCCTTCTGAAAATTCATTCAAGTTTTCATTTAAATCTGGCATTTAGTTAATTTGAATTATTTGTTTTTAAAGATTTATGTTGTAAAGAATAACTTAATCTACTTTTGGATTGTAAAGTCCTTTTGGATTTGAACCCAAAAGTCCTGCTTCTAATAATTTTTGACTTACTAAAGATAAATTTTTTTCTGCTTCAGAACCAATCAACTTCGTATGAGGTAAGTTATCAAAAGTTTCCATTATATAATTTAAATCTTTATTACAAGTTAGCCATCTCCCATTTTCTAAATTAGATAAATAAAACTGATCAGAAAATTCTCTTAAAGTTTTTTCCCTTATTGTATTAAAATAAAAATCAAAATAAGACATTGCTAATTCTCTTAAATTTTTATAAACCGGCTCTCTTGATCTTAAAGTAGTAAAATTTGATTTTGCAAGTGCCCAAAAACAATTATTTTCTTTGTAAATCGCAATTATATGATCATCATCATTTATTGCTTTTAATTCAATAATAGTCGGAGAATGCCCTAAATTCCAAAGTGCAGCAGTAGCAAAAAGAGCTCCTTCTGAACAATGGGCTGTTCTTTTTTGAATTACCTTTCTCGGAGATTTACAATCTTCTCCGTGATTATATTTTAAATTATCTAAATAATCTTGGATTAATTTAGGGGTGGATAAACTATTGAAAAGTCCTATTTCTTTTTCATTAAGAAGTTCTTTTGGGAAAAGCATAACAAGTTCTACTTTTCAAATTTTTTAAAGATTTATGTAAAATAAACATTATTTTTATAAATCAATTATTCTTATCTTAAACATGTATGATTTTAAAAAAATTGAAGAAGA
>JAHILJ010000051.1 GCA_018897135.1 Nanobdellota archaeon
AAAAAATAGTGTAAAAAATATAACTGTAATAAAATGTTTGCCCCATTATGAACTGCTTGATATAAAAAAAGTAAATGAAAGTGAAAAAGAAGATTACTTCGATATTTATTCAAATAGTTTTTCTACTTGGGCAATTTTAGGAATTAAAGAAAAAAGAACAGAAGAAAAAGTAGAAGAAAAGATTTTTATTAAAAATAATTTTTTTGAAGAAAATTGGTATTGGGGGTTATTTTTAGTATTTATCTTAATAATAATTTATCTTGGATTCAGAAAAAAAGTTAAAAGAAAACACAAACATTAACCGAAATACTTTTATCTACTGTTCGGCAGGGGCGTTCATCAAAATATTTATAAAGTTTGTAAAAATCTATTATATATAAAAAGGAGGTGAAAAATGGCTAAATTAACAGCATGGCTTGTTACTCTACTTGGTGTATTGCTCGTTTTAGTTGCTTTAAATGTATTTGTTTTAACAGATGCATGGATGCAATGGATTGTTGCTCTTGCAGTACTTGCAGTGGGAATAGGCAAGCTTATGAGAAATTATTCTTATAAACGTAAAAAATAACTGCATTTAATTTTTATTTATTTTTAATATTTTTAAAAGATTTTATCTTGTTCGTATTTTAAAATGAAAATCAGATACTTGTATCATGGAAGCCCAAAAAAATTAGAAGGTAAAAAATAAATGTGAAAAAAATTAGGTAATCACAAAAAACTAAAAAGACCTTTTCCTGCCATTAAAACAGCAAAAGCAATTGTCCAAGGGTTAATACCTAAGCCAACAAGAATTAAAATTCCTGCTACAATATCTAACAAACCCATTATAGAGCAAAGTATGTCTCCCATAAACTCGCTGAGAAAAAGAACTATTTAAATTTTCTTGTGAAAAAAATAACCCAAAATCTTTATAAACCAATTTTATCTTTCTTCAATTATGAAAAGATCAAGCCGTAGATGGAAAAAAAAGCGTCAGATGCGTTGGAAGTGGCAACGTAAAAGATTGCGAAAAGAAAAGCGAAAAAGAAAAATAAGAAGAGCTAGAAGTAAATAATTCTAATAAACCAAAAATATTAATTCTTTAAACAATAAGAAAAGCCCAAGAACAAAGAACACAAACCCAACAATCTTGTTTAATTTTTCTTCAGGAAGACCATTTGCTTTTTTTGCAGTATAATATGCACCAATAATTCCTCCAACAGATGCAACAACAAAAGAATACCACCTAAAAGAACCATACATTATATGGCCAATACTTCCTGAAAGAGCAATAAACATCATAATAAAAACAGAAGTTCCAATTGCAGTATGAATTCCATAACCTAAAAAGAAAGTTAAAATAATTAACAAAGTAACTCCCCCTCCCGCACCTGCAATTCCTGCAATTAACCCCACAAACAAACCTGCTAAACTTAAAATTAAAAACCTTGACTTTTTAGTACAATTTTTAAATCTGTCCTTAAAAAATCTAATTTCTCCCCTTATTCCTTTTCTCATTAAATTAAGACCAGAAAACATTACAAAAAACCCAACCAATTTAGATAAAAGTCCTGCAGAAAAATATGAAGAAAAATAACTTCCTACAAAAGCACCTATAACAGAAAAAATCAAGATTAAAATAGAAGGTTTTATATTAATTCTTTTATGTTTGTAAAAAACGCCGGCAGTTACAGCAGAAGCAAAAACATCAATAGCCAAACTTATTCCTATTGCTATAAAAGCATCATAACCTAAAAAGATAATCATTATAGGAGCAGCTATAGTTACTGCACTTGCACCCATCAAACCCGTCACTATCCCAGCACCAATTCCTGCTAAAAGCAGAACCACCATTTCAAACAAGATCATTTTATTTATTCAAAAAGAAAATAATCTTTTTAAATATATTTTCCAGAACATATTTGTTTATAAAAAAGAAAACTTCAAAATTATATGGAAAAAAAAGAAAAATGCCCATATTATAACACTCTTTGTGCAACTTTAAAAAAAGCCATAGGGGGTTGTAATAATTATTTGAATAAACCTTGTTATCAAACATTTGAAAGTGCAAAAGAGAATTGGCAAGAACATTTTAAAAAATCTCTTGAAACAAAAACTTCTAAAGAAGAATAGTATTAAAAAAACACAATAATCTTTATAAGCAATAAGATAGATGTTCTTACATGATAAGTGAAATTTGGACAGAAAAATATCGGCCAAGTTCTTTTGGTGAACTTGTAGGTCAAGAAGAAATTCTAAAGAGAATTGCTGCTCTAACAAATTCGTTTAATATCCCACATATGCTTTTTGCAGGACCAGCAGGAATTGGAAAATCAACAATGGCATTAATAGTTGTAAAAGAACTTTTCAAAGAAAATTGGAAAGAAAACTATCTTGAACTGAACGCTTCTGATGAAAGAGGAATAAATGTTGTGCGAGAAAAAGTAAAAAGCTTTGCGCGAACAAAATCTCTTGGAAAAGTTCCTTTCAAAGTTATATTCTTAGACGAAGCAGATGCGTTAACACCTGAAGCTCAACAAGCTCTAAGAAGAACAATGGAAAATTATTCAGCAACATGCAGGTTTGTTTTGTCTTGCAATTACTCAAGTAAAATAATCGATCCAATCCAATCACGTTGTGCAATTTTCAGGTTCAAACTTTTAGAAAAAAAAGATATTGAAAGATATTTGAAAAGAATAATGGATGCTGAAAAAATTACAGTTTCACCTGAAGCAATAGAAATTTTATACGAAGGAAGTGAAGGAGATTGTAGAAAAGCTGTAAATCTTTTGCAATCAACAGCGTCAATAGCTTCAAACATTACAGCAGAATTAATTTCAACAGTTATTTCAAGCGCAAAACCGAAAGACATCAAAATTGTTCTTGACTATGCTCTTGCAGGCGACTTTCAAAAATCTCGTGAAAAACTTTTAGACATTATGTTAAAAGAAAGCATTTCTGGGCAAGACGTGATAAAATCAATTCAAAAAGAAATCTGGAATTTACCAATTGAACCTGAAATAAAAGTAAAGCTCACAGAAAAAACAGGTGAAGCAGAATTTAGACTTGTCGAAGGTTCGGACCCATTTATACAACTTCAAGCTCTACTTGCTTCGTTTGTATTAGCAGGTTTAGGGAAAGGGTAAAATGAAAATCTTTGTGTGTTGCAGTAAACATTTTTATTCTAGTGCAAAACCTTTTTTAGAAGAATTAGAAAAAAAAGGCCACAAAATAACTCTCCCAAATAGTTATGAAGATCCATTTAAAGAAGAAAAAATGAAAAAGAAAAGTGTAGAAGAACACAGGAAATGGAAATCAGAAAAGTTAAAAGAACAAGTTAAAAAGATAAAAAATAATTCTGCTATTTTGGTTTTAAATTTTGAAAAAAAAGGTATAAAAAATTATATTGGTGGAGCAACATTTTTAGAAATTTATGAAGCATGGAAAATGAAAAAGAAAATATTTCTATTTAATCATCTCCCAAATTGTTCTTTTACAGATGAATTAAAAGCAATAAACCCAATAATTTTAAATGGAGATTTATCTAAGATAAAATGAAATACAATTCTGAAGAAAAAGTAAGAAATTGTTTAGATAATATTTTAGTAGAATTAGAAGTTTTTGGAGAAGATAGAAATAAAAGAGAAGAAATAAAAGCAAAGATAATTAAAACTGTTAATTGCTATGCAGAAGATTATCCTTCACTTGTTCCAGATTATAAAATAATTACAAATAAAATCTTAGATGAATATAAAAAATGACTTCACAAACCTTTGCAGAAAAATACAGACCAAAAACTTTTGCAGACATAAAAGGCCAAGAACAAGCTGTTGAAATTGCAAAAAAGTTTGTTGGAGAATTTAATTTAGGGAAAATAACAAAATCTCAAAAAAAAGCTTTGGTTTTGCACGGAGCACCTGGAACAGGAAAAACAACTCTTGCACACGTAATTGCACTTGAAACAAAATCGGAAATTTTTGAATTAAATGCTTCTGATTTAAGAAACAAATCCAAATTACAAGAAACCTTGAAACCTGCGATAGAACAACAATCTTTAATGAGCAACAACAAAATAATTTTAATCGACGAAGTTGACGGAATTTCTGGAACAGACCGAGGCGGAATAACTGAATTACTTTATTTAATAGAAGGAACAACTTACCCTGTAATCTTAACTGCAAATGATATTTGGAGTAAAAAACTCGCACCCTTGAGAAAAAAAGCAGACCTTGCACAATTAAAAGAAATAAATTATCAAACAATAAAAGATGTTTTGTTCAATGTTTTAAGAAAAGAAAATTTATTCCTAAACCAAAACATCATCACTAAAATTGCAGTTAATGCAAAAGGCGACATTCGAGCAGCATTAAACGATTTGCAAACAGTTTCAAAAATGAAAGAACCTCAACTTCTTGAATTAGATGAAAGAAACAAAGAAACAGACATCTTTAATGCATTAAAAATAATTTTCAAGGGAAAACCAAGCAATGAAATCTTAAGAACTTTTGATTCAGTTAATATGCAACTTGATGAAATAATGCTTTGGGTTGAAGAAAATATCCCAGCAGAATATTCAGGCCAAGAACTTGCAAAAGCTTACGACGCTTTAAGCAGAGCAGATGTTTTCAAGGGCAGAATTTACAAACAACAATATTGGAGATTTCTTGTCTACGAAAACATTTTATTAAGTTATGGAATTTGTGCTTCTAAAAAAAATATCAAAACAGGATTCACAAGTTACAAAAGACCAACGCGAATTTTAAAAATCTGGTTAAACAATCAAAGAACAGCAAAAAAGAAAACAATCACAGAAAAATATGCAAGACTTGTTCACGTCGGAAAAAAGCGAGCATTAAACGAATTTCCTATTATTAAACAAATTATAAAATCAAACGAGAACATCCAAAAAGAACTTAGATTAACAGAAGAAGAAATTGAATATATAAATAGGCCTGTTGAAATAAATTATTTTTAAAATGGATGTAGAAAAAGTAAAAAAAGAATTAGAATGGATTGACTTAGTTATTAATTGTAAAGGATGTGATTGTTGTAATGCGGGATTAATATATGTCTTCCCAAAAGAAGTAGAAACTTTAAAATTAAAAGGGATTGAAATAGTCGAATTTGATAGAGCATTTTTTATTCCACAAGAGCAAGAAAAGTGCATATACAATAAAGATTCTAAATGTTTAATTTACGAAGACCGCCCAATATGTTGTAGACTTTTTCCTTTTGATTTATCCTTAGAAGAAAAAAATAATTTTTTAGAAGAAAACACTAACCTTTTAAATTGGGTATATTATAAGAAATGCGGTTCTTTAGAACAAAATTTAAAAGATTCTGGAATGAGAAGAACAATTATCGATTCACTTAGATCATTTGAAAGGACACTTACAGAAAAAGATAAAACATATTGGAAAAACATGCTTAGTGAAGGAAGAAGGCTTGAATATGGACAATTTGTTCCAGAAAAATATGAAAAAATTAGAGGATTAAATTAATCTCCCTTAACCAACCTTACAATTTCTTTATCATCAATAACATTATCTAGACTTACTCTATTAAAATCAGAATCTGTAAAATTCTTAGATAAAATATTTGCTTTTTTTTCTGCACGTTTTATTGCATCATATTCTCTAAATGCAATTGCTTCTGTATAAAAACTTGAATTAGGAATTTGGCAAACTGCAACATATTTTCTTCCTTGTCTACAAGAATCTGAAGAATATTTAAGAGAAGGCATTTGATGTATTGCACATGAACTAAAAAACAAAAATCCAGCTACCAAAAAATTTAATCCTTTTCCCATAAAATAAATGGAAAATTAGAGTTTATAAAAATTATTGTGATGAAGTTTATTGTTTAAAAAAATTTATCAATAAATAAATGAAAAATTAGTTCACAACAAGTTGCTCAAATTAATATGACTTCAAAATCGCGTTTCGCAGATTTTTCCGTGTTGAGATTATGAATATATAAAATTCAAATAATCTTAATTATTTTCTTTAAAATTTTGGCTTGACAAAGTTTGGCAAAATTCATTAAATGTGAACAAAGTGAACCAAATTTATATATAAGATAAAAAGCTATATCTTTCATAAACCTATTCTCAAAACCCCCACAAGTAAATTATAAAAACTCCCCCCTCTTTCTTTTTTCATGAAAAAACAGGTGGTTGTTCTAAGTCTTGGCGGAAGCATGATAATTCCAAAAGACATTAATGTAAGATTTTTGCAAGAGTTTAAAAAAGTTTTATTACAGAACACAAAAAAATTCAAGTTTGTCGTCGTGTGCGGAGGCGGAAGCACTGCACGAAAATATATTTCTGGGTTAGAAAAACAAGACCTGCCAAAAAAAACATTTTTCCAAGGATTGCTGGGAATAGCTTCAACAAGATTAAACGCAAGATTTATGACTTACTTTTTCAATGAAGACGCGAACAAAGGAATTCCGCACGACATGAAAGAAGTAAAAAACCTTTTAGCAAAATACGATGTGGTTTTCTGTGGAGCTTTAAGATATGCAAAAAAAGAAACTTCAGACGGAACATCTGCAAAACTCGCGAACTTTTTCAAAAGCGAATTTATAAACATGACAAATGTAAAAGGAATTTTCACAAAAAATCCAGCGAAATTCAAAGACGCTAAATTCATTCCAGAAATCTCGTGGAAAAACTTTCACAAACTTGCAACAAAAGAAACTTTCAAACCTGGCCAACATTTTGTTCTCGACCAAAGCGCAGCCAAAATAATCAAAAAATACAAAATTCCAACTTATATTATTGGAAACTACCCTAAACAAATTGAGAACATAATTTTAGGAAAAGAATTTGTTGGAAGTAAAATAGAGGGTTAAAATGCAATCAATAATTTTAACACAAACAAATTTCAACAAACTTAAAGAAGAAATTAAAAAAAATAAAGACAAAAAAAGAATCTTTACAAGCGAAGATGACGAACTTAATCGAAAGGTTCTTGAAAAACTTGAAATAAATATTTTATTGTTAAATCAGAAAAACAGAAAAGATTTTGCAAAACAAAGGAACTCTGGTTTAAATCAAGTTCTTGCAAAAATAGCAAAGAAAAACAAAATTCAAATAGGAATTAACATAGATGAATTAATTTCTAGTCAAGGAAAAACCAAAGCTCAAATCCTTGCACGAATTCAACAAAACATAAAACTTTGCAACAAAAACAAAATCCAAATGCAATTTATTTCAAAATCAAAGCAAACTCCAAACTCTCTAAAAGCACTTGGTTCAACACTTGGCATGCCAACTTGGATGACAAGCAAATTAGTTAATGAAGATGTTTAATCTTTTTGTTCTAAAATTTTTTCAATTTGAACTTTCAAAATCAGTAAATCCTCTTTTACAATATCCCAAATAGTATCTAAATCTACCCCAAAATAATGATGAATAAGTTTATCTCGTGCCCCTGTAATTTTTTTCCAAGAAATTTGAGAATATTGTTTTCTAAAAGAAACAGGTAAATTTTTAGTTGCCTCGCCCATAATTTCTATTTGGGATATTGTAAAAGAGGATTTACTGATTTTGAAAGTTCAAATTGAAAAAATTTTAGAACAAAAAGATTAAACATCTTCATTAACTAATTTGCTTGTCA
>JAHILJ010000052.1 GCA_018897135.1 Nanobdellota archaeon
AAATAAAATTTGATGAATTTTATTGTAGTGATTTGAATAGAGCAAAACAAACTTCAGAAATTGTTTCAAGAAAAATTATACTCAAATCAAAAGTAGAGAAATCTTTAAATGAATTTAGAACAAAAACTATGAGAAAAGACCAAAAATATTTTGAAGGAGAAGAAAAAAAACATTTTAATGATTTAAAAAAATTCTTAGAAAAAATAACAAAAAATCCTAATTCGAAAAAGACAATTTTAATAATTGCACATGGATTTACAAACAGAATTATATTCTCAATCTTGTTTAATATTACTCACCAAAAGATACTTCCATTTATTCAACATGAAACAGGAATAAATGAAATTTCTTATGCAGAAGAATACAAAAATTGGAGGTTAGAAAAGTGGAATGATTTTAATCATCTTCCTAATAAATTAAAATGAACGCTCAAGAAAACAAAATTAAAGAAAAACCAATTTCATTGGATGCTCGTCGTCATTTTAACACTGAATCGAACACTTCACATAAAGCAATAATATTTGATTCAGGGACGCTGATAAGTTTTGCGATGAATGGCATGTTTGAAGAATTGCGAGAGTTGAAAAAGGTTTTTGATGGAAAGTTTTTGATAACACAAGAGGTTAAGCAAGAGATTATTAACAAACCAATGAATATAAAACGGTTTGAACTTGAAGCACTTAGGTTGAACCAACTTCTTGAAGAAAAAGTTCTTGAACTTCCTGTTTCAATTGGAATAAAAGATTCTGATATTACAAAAAAAACAAACGAGTTTATGCAAGTTGCAAATAGTTTATTTTATATGAAAGGTAAGGAAGTGAAAATTCTTGGATTAGGAGAAAGTTCGTGCCTTGGATTAAGTGTTTTGTTGAATGAAAAAAGAATTAAAAATGTTCTTGCAATTGACGAACGAACAATTCGTGTTCTTTTGGAAAAGCCGGAAAATCTTACAAGTCTTTTACAAAGAAAAATGAATGCTTCAATAAAAATCAAATCGAGCAATTACAAAATTTTCAAAGGTTTCAAAGTGATTCGTTCTACAGAACTTGTTTATGTATTATATAAAAAAGGATTATCAAAATTAAAATGCCCAAATGTTCTTGACGCTTTACTTTATGCGATGAAATTCAAAGGTTGTGCTGTTTCTTTTGAAGAAATTGAAGAGATAAAGAAGATTGGTTGAAAACTTCAAAATTGCATTCTGCAAATTTTTTCGTTGTTAAAATTATTAATATACAAAACTTCAAGCAATCTTAATTATTTTCTTAAAATTTTGGCTTGACGAAGTTTGGCAAAATTCATTAAATGTGAATGAAGTGAACCAAATTTATATGTAAACTAGAAAGAATATGTTTCTGTGAAAAACATAAAATAAGATGAAATAACAACTCTTAAAAACAACTAATTTCTTGGGTTTTTATGGCATATGAAGAACTTACTGTACCTAAAGATTGTAAACATAATTTAGTTGTTTACTTGGGAATTCAAAAATGGCTTAACAAAGAAAGCACTTTGCAGAGAAGATGTTTAGAATGTAAGACAGGAATTGTGGTTAAAGAAAATTATCGAAAGTTGAATCTTTATTGGGACTTTTGGAATTCAGGGAAGCCAATTTATGCAAAAGGCAAATAATAAAAACTAGTTTTTTCTTGTAGAAACATGGGTGCGTCGTATACTGGTATTATACGCGGCTCCAGCCCGCGAGAAGGGAGTTCAATTCTCTCCGCGCCCATCTTATTAAAGTTCGTTCCAATAAGAAAAATAAAATGACAAAAATTCAGAAAGCTCAATGGATTGGTTTAATTCCTTTTATAATCTTAATATTTCTTTTAGTCATATTGTGGTTAATTACAGGTTTTAATCAAGCAATATTTTATGCCTTAGCATTAGTAATAGTTTCTGCTGTTTATATCTCAACACACCTATTTTTTAATAATCTTTTTGAGAAAGGGGAAGAAAATATCAAGCGTTATGATGAAGAAATATTAATCCTGGAAAAAGAAGAAGCCTCTCTTTGCTATAACTGGTTTAATTTTTTTAACTTTAGGGAATTTAATTTATAGTATTTTTTATTATCCAAGATATAGATTATTGTATAGGGGTAAAATTGCAAATTTAGATTCAGCTAAAACTAGAGAACCTAAATAAAATTTAGCATTCCCTCCGCGCCCATCCTAAATTATATAAACTAATTTTTCTATATGTAAGCATGACATCAAAACTTTTAGAAGATAATGAAAAACTTGTGAAAAAGTTTGGAGCTAGTTTAGCTTCTGAATTAAAAGATGTTCCTGATTTTTATACTTTTGAAAAAGGACTTGTTTATTCTCATAGAGATTTTGACAAATTTTTTGCAGCTTTAAAAAAAGGAGAAAAGTGCGCGATTGTTTCTGGATTTAATGCATCTGGAACAATTCATCTTGGTCACAAACCTGTTTTTGACACAAATTTATTTTTTCAAAAAAAATATAAAATACCTGTTTTTATTCCTATTTCAGATGACGAAAGTTATGTTACAGGAAAAGTCAGGGACCAAAAGCAAGCTTTAGAAAATGCACAACAACTTGCAAAAGAACTTTTAGCTTACGGTTTTGATCCTAAAAAAACTTATTTTATAATTGACCAGATTTATACAAATATTTACAATCTTGCTTTCAAACTTTCACGGAGAATTACCTTGTCTGAAATCAAGGCTTCATATGGTTATGTAAAT
>JAHILJ010000053.1 GCA_018897135.1 Nanobdellota archaeon
AAAATTGATGCATATTTAATATATTTTGAAGGATTCTTTCCCAATCCACTAATACATAACAAAAAAATTATTGGTCTAAGATTTGACCTTCTTCTTTTTAGCATATCCCAATTTGGATTAAAGCAACCTATTTCTATTTCTTTACTCAAATTTTTATGAGTAATTTTTCCACTTACAAAAGATAAATACTTTGAATGAATTTTTTTTGGATGAATTTCATTTATAAATTCATCTATCTTTTTTGAAAATTCCAAAAAACTCCCCAAAGGTTTCATAAACTCTATTGTTGTCATAAAATTATAGAAAGTTCATTCTTTTTATGACTTTTGGTTTTAAGTTTTAGATAAGATTCTCTCTGAACAAAATCTCTGATTTTGTGAAGCTATTTATTTTCTTGAAAAAAAAACTTGCGAGTCTGCATTTTGGGAAAAAGATTATTTCTAATTAAATTTCTTGACGAAAACAAAAACTATCTGTGCAAAACACTAGTGCACTTCTTGGGGGGACTTATCAATTAGAGATTTAAATTTCAACAGAAGAAAAAATTCAAATTAACATTGGAATTTAATGAAGTTTGCTAAGTGAAGCAGAAGAAAAAATCAAAGTAAAAAGAATCTAATATTAGTTTTTTCTATTTATAAAAAATATAGATATAATTATGAGAATTATTGAAGTTGTAAACATAATCCAATCATATAGAAGTGCCTTTTGAGTGTAATTAATTTTGATAACATTTATTATACTCATAAAACCCATGCCTATCCAAAAACTTATAGCCAATTCCAAAATTCTTTTTTTTTGCTCCAGCTTATCATTTTTTGCTCCTCTTTAGTAAGATTATATTCAAAATCAAACCTATGACAGCAACTCCGGTTATCAAGTAGTTATAAAATAGAATATTAGACTGAGCAGCATGCTTATAATTCATAATCAGATTTATTGCACTATAAACCCCCCCTATCAAAAACCTATTCCATATTTATTTAGTTCGCTCATACATAGTAAATAGTAAATTTATTATATAAACTCTTCTTCTTACATCATTCAAGAAACTCCAAACCCCTTTCACAAATTAGCCGATTTTTTATTAAGTTGAACATCTGGGATTTGGGAAGTCCTTGGAACTCACAAAAAAAGAATTCTTAAAAACCCTTCTTCTTTCTTTATTTCATGAACCCCAAACTTAAACAACTTCTTGAATTTGGAATTATAAATATTGACAAACCTTCTGGACCGACTTCATTTAATATTTCAGATTTTTTTAGAAAGAAACTAGGTTTGAGAAAAACGTCGCATTTTGGAACACTTGACCCAAAAGTTACAGGTGTTTTGCCGATTGCCTTGAATCGTGCTTGTAAACTTACAGGATATTTTATTGGACATGACAAAGAATATGTTGGAGTTATGAAAATCCATGAAAATATTGATTTGAAAAAATTGGAAAAAGTGATTAAAGAAAAGTTTATTGGAGAAATTACTCAACTGCCTCCGGTAAAATCGCGAGTTAAACGAGTAGAACGTCAAAGAGAAATAAAAAGTTTTGAAATTCTTGAAAAAAATGAAAAAGAAATTTTGTTTCAGGTTAAATGCCAAGGCGGGACATATATTCGAAAGTTGGTTCATGATTTGGGTGAAGAACTTGGAATTGGAGCACACATGTTAGAGCTTCGAAGAATCAACGCAGGAATTTTTTCAGAAGAAACTTCGGTTAATCTTTATGATTTTGAAAAAGCGTGCGAAGATGAAAAAGAACTTGAAAAAATAATTGTTCCTGCTGAAACTGCAATTAAAAAAATTCACCCTGTTGTTGAAATAAAAGCAGATAATTTGAAACAAATTTTTACAGGAAAAAATATTCAGAAAGAAGATTTAGTAAAAGAAGAAAAAAGAAAAGCTGGCGAAATTGTTTCTGTATTTTGTGAAAACAAATTTGTTGGAATGTATGAAGTTGTGGATGGCTATAGTTTTGCTAAATCTAAATTTGTTATGCAAGAGATTAAACAATAACCTTATAACTTCTTCTTCTTTTTCTCTCTTATGACCAGACACTTTGTATATTTTTCAGCAAATGCAGTTACTTCTGGAAAAGCTCTTTCGCACGGCGACTTGATGAAAGCTGGAAGAATGGATATTGCAATTCATAGTTTTATTCAAGGGATTTTCCTTTCGCACGGAGTTCGAGAAGATGTGAAATTCCATTTTGTTTTTTACGGAATGCCTGACCACCCAAAGCATATTGAAATCCAAGTAAAAGATGGATTGGATGTTTCTAAAAAAGATGTTGGAACTTTGATTAAAAAAATTCTTTACAAATACAGGAAAGGAGAAAAGACAGAAGTTTTCCCAGGTTGTTTTGTTGAAAAGAAAAGTTTTTTGAAAGTTGTTGAAGAACTTGGAAAAGAAAATGAAATATTTTTATTAGATAAACGGGGCGCAGATATTCGAAAAGCAAAAATTCCAACAAACTGTGTTTTTGTCTTAGGAGACCAAGAAGGTTTTCCAAAAAAAGAATTTAAAAGATTAAAATCAATTTCAACTCCTGTTTCAATTGGTAACAAAATGTATTTTGCATCTCAAACAGTTGCAGTTGTGAATAATGAATTGGACTATAGAAATTTATAAAAAAGGTGCATTTGAACTAACAAAATATTTAATAATCTGTTTTTCATGAATATCATATGAAGAAATCAATACGACTTTATATTACAGGAACTGTTCAAGGGATTTTTTTTCGGGGTTTTGTAAAAGAAAATGCAGAACGTCATAATGTTAAAGGTTTTGTGCGGAATCTCGAAGATGGAAGAATTGAAATTTTCCTTGAAGGAAACTCTGAAGATGTAAACAAAATGATTGAACTTTGTAAAAAAGGACCAAAACATTCGCAGATTAAAAAGGTTGAAACAAAAGAAGAAAGATTCCAAGATTTTAAAACATTCAAAGTGCTACACATATAATTTATAAAATAAAAAACCTATAAAATAAAATGGGAAGAGAACAACAAATAATAAACGAGCGAATTCGAAAGTTGAAAGAACTGAGAGAACAAGGAATTAATCCATATCCTGCAAAATTTGACAAAAAGCAAAATTGCGGAGAATGTTTGAAATCTAAATTGAACTCTTCTGTTCAAACAGCAGGGAGAATTCTTGCTAAACGAAAAATTGGAAAAATAATTTTTTCAGAATTAAAAGATCAATTTGGAAAAATTCAATTAGTTTTACAAGATGAAAAAACTTCTGAAAAAGAAATTGAATTTTTTAAAAAATATCTGGACATTGGAGATTTTATTGGAGTTAAAGGAAAAATAATAAAAACAAAAACAGGAGAAATTTCTATTTTAGTTGAAAAAATTACACTTTTAACAAAATCTATTTTGCCTCTTCCAGAAAAATGGCACGGCTTAAAAGATGAAGAAGAAAAATTCAGAAAAAGATATTTAGACATTTTGATGAATCCAGAAGTTCAAGATTTGTTTTTGAAAAAAGAAAAGTTTTGGGAAACAATTAGAGAATTTTTAAAAGAAAAAGGATTTACAGAAGTTGAAACACCTGTTCTTGAAAATTCTGCAGGGGGCGCAGCAGCAACTCCATTTGCAACTCATCATAATGCATTAAACATAGATATTTATCTTAGAATTTCAATGGGCGAACTTTGGCAAAAAAAATTAATGGTTGCAGGTTTTGAAAAAACTTTTGAAATTGGAAGGCAATTCAGAAATGAAGGAATGGACATCGAGCATTTACAAGATTACACCCAGATGGAATTTTACTGGGCATATGCAAACAACGAAGACGGAATGAAACTTGTCCAAGAAATGTATAAGAAAGTTACAAAAGAAGTTTTAGGAACCATGAAATTTAAAACAAGAGGCTATGAAGTTGATTTGGGCAAGGAGTGGGAAATTTATGATTATGAAACAATTATAAAAAAACACACAAAGATTGATATTTATTCTGCCTTGAAAAAAGATATTGAAAAAAAACTTGATGAATTAAAAATAGAATATGATCCTAATGTTGAAAAGTGGAGGCTTGTTGATGCTCTTTGGAAATATTGTAGAAAAAAATTAACAGGACCGGGATTTTTGGTAAACCAACCTGTTGAAGTTTCGCCTTTAGCTAAAAGAACTTTGGAAGATAATAGAAAAGTTCAACAATTTCAAGTTATAATTGCAGGAAGTGAAATGGGAAATGGTTATTCTGAATTAAATGATCCTTTAGATCAAGAAGAAAGATTTAAAGAACAGGGCAAACAAAAAGATTCTGGCGATGAAGAAGCAATGGACCATGACAAAGAATTTGTAGAAGCACTAAAATACGGAATGCCCCCAACTTGCGGTTTTGGTGTTTCAGAAAGATTTTTCTCATATTTGGTTGACAAAACAGCAAGGGAGTGTCAGATTTTTCCTTTGATGAGACCGAGCGAGGAAATACAAGGAAAGGAAAAGAAAAAGGGAGCATCTTGATGAAACCTGAATAAAAATAAAAATGGGTGAAAAGACAAAAGAACAGATTATTGAAATTATAATGGCCTTGTATAAAATTCCAGGACAATATTTTATAGCAGGAATTATTGCTATAGGGATTGGTGAAAGTTTTTTAGAAATCACAAATGGGGGTATTCTCTTAATTATATTGGGTATATTTTTCTTTATTTTAGAGATCCTTTCTCCGATAATTGCTGGAAAAGAATTATATGAAAAAGCTAAAGATAATTTGAAAAAAATATTCACCTAATCATTTTTCATAAACATTTTTTCTGTGCCCAATCTTCTCAACATACAAAACTTTAATCTCTTCCTGGATATCAATGATAATTCTATAATCTCCAACACGTAATTTATAAGCTTTAATTTGTTCTAAATGTTTTAAATAACGAAAAGGTTCTTGTTTGCATTCTTGCAATTTATTCCAAATTCTTTGTTTAATTTGAAACTCTAATTTATTTAAAAAATTCAACGCTCTTTTATCAAAACGTATTTCATACATTCTATAATCCGAGGATTTTTTTTGCCTCTGATTCTGTATAGAATTCACCTTTCTTAATTCTTTCTCTAGCTTCTTTGATTTCTTTAATTGTTTTTTGGGATAATT
>JAHILJ010000088.1 GCA_018897135.1 Nanobdellota archaeon
GACAGAGAGGCTTACAGTCCGTCCTTTTTTAAGAAATTATGGAAAGAACACAGGGTGGCGGTAATAACATATAATAAAAACGTAAAAGACAACTGGAGCATTGAAGAGTTCAAAGAAGTTACAACGGAAGTAATAGGCAAAGAAGTAAAAATGGATATATCTGAAAGAGAGATCAACTTAGAGGATATGAAAATGCGTGAAATCAGGAAATTGAATCCGGGGGGCCATCAAACCAGCATAATAAGTACGGATTTTAAAATCAGTAAATCCCTGGTTGCCGGAAAGATGTTTTCCAGATGGGGACAAGAAAACTTTTTCAGGTATTTACGCCAAGATTACGACCTTGACAGGATAGTCGAATATGATATTTTACAAATAGATAAGGGCTTCAAAGTAGTCAATCCGACGTATAGTAAACTTACTTATAAAATAAAAAAGATACGCGAGAAAATAAGCAGACGGCAAGCAACACTATATCAGTTAATGGACAAGAATATAGAAGAAAAATTGGATCTGATAGAAAAAAACTTAAAAGAACAGTCTGAAATCAAAGAAGAATTAGATAAACTGGAAAAGGAATTGGATAAAAATATTGCCGAAAGAAAAAAACATAACTATCATATCAAAATAGGAGAGATGCCCGAAGAAAAAAGATATAACAAATTAAAAACTGAAGGCAAATTATTTATGAACACAATGAAAATGATATGTTATAGAGCTGAGACAGCTTTTACTAATCTCATTAATCAGTATTATAAAAAAGGACATAATGAAGGCAGAATGCTGGTCAAAGAAATAATTAAATCTGATGCAGATATTTTACCAGATTATGAAAAACAGGAATTAACAGTGCGATTACATTCCTTATCAACCCCAAGAGCAAATAGGGCGGTCGTGAAAATGTGTGAGTTATTAAACAATACAGAAACAAAATATCCCGGCACTAATCTACGATTAATCTATAAATCTGTGACATAAATATTTACGAGAGGTCAGGAGTTCTGAAATTTCTTACACAAGTAAAGAAATTTATATATAGGGGTACTTGTGTAACTTGTATAAGCCGTAACACGCTGACACTCAGGGGCTTACAAGGATATGGCTTACTTGTGCAACGCTTGTGTAACGCTTTTATACAAGTTGTGTAACTTGTGTAACTTGTGTAACGGGGTATCAAAATAAGCATTTTTCACTATTCCTATTGAGTGTAAATAACGTTGGATTTCGCTTACTCCCATCGCTCCCGATCACGCCAATTTTTACAAGATCATTGATCCATTTACGGGTTGTGTTTTCGCTTTTTGAAAATTCGGTTGATAATATTTTGGTCAATTTCGATTTTAAAATACCAGTATCACTATTATTAACAAGTTCCAAAATCCTTTTATTTGAATCTTGAATTAAATGCTCATCAATTCTTTCAAACCAAAGACTTGACGGGTTAAGTTTTACCTGCATTTCATCCGGTGCGCCGTCATATCGCAAATCGAAATGAATATTTATTAAGTCATTTTTTCGACGCATTTCAATTAGTCCGTCAAGCGATCCGAAAATTGAAGATGCGCCTCGTGCATTTGAACCGCCGGACGTTTCAACGGATTTTCTGTTATGATGTATGATGATGATAGAAAGATTTAAATTATTTACAAGCCGTCTAAATTGAGACATCACTTCTTGCATTTCACTATTATCATTTTCATTTTTCTGGTGATAATTAATGAAAGGGTCAATAATTAATACGTCTGTCCCAATTAAAAATTTCTCTAAACTTTTGAAGTAGTTTTCATCAAGAATGTTAAAGGTTATCGGGTTTGTTATAAAAAGCGATTCCATAGGATTATATTCATTCAATAGCATAGACTTAAACCGTTTCCGAACTCTATAACTTTTCATCTCCGCTTGGAAATATGCGACTGAATAGGGTTTTGAGATTTCAAAATCAAACCAGTTTTTTCCGGCAACCAGTGACAAGGCTAAATTTGCCGCCAGAATGGATTTTCCTACTTTCGGCGCTCCTGTTATCATAAGAATTGAGTTTGGGTCAAGAAGTCCGCGGGAAATTATAGGGGTTGGGGCAGGTTCATCATTTTCCATCAATTCAATTAAAGTTTGTCCGGGAAACTCGATATTATTCGTTGGTTTAATTTCCGTAAGTCCCTGACACTCAAAGGGTTCTGCGTATTTAAGCATCTGCTTAAATACGTTTTTATTTCCACCATTTGAAAAGTAGTCGGTGACATCGTATCCCGCCGGTTTGTCGTCTGCCCAGTTATGAATACAAACAGTCATACCAGGATAAAGATATTTTAGCCGTTGTGCTAATTTCTCCGCTCCGGTTTTTCCCGCTTCATCGTGATCGTAAACAATTAAGACTTTTTTAAATCCCGATAACAGGCTCAAATCCTTCGGAATACTTCCGGCGCCGGTTGTAGAAGTGACTGCCTGGAATCCCAAAGATATTAGACTCACAGTGTCCTTTTTGCCCTCTGCGAAAATAAGTAACCTATCTTTTGAATAAATTTTGTCAAGTGCCTGCATTGGATATAAAACATTTCCGCCGTGACCTGGAATCGACCTCTTTTTATGCCAGTGGATATTAATCGTTTCGCATTTTTCGTTGAAATAGAGGTAAGTAATACAATCTATAGATCGGTCAAAGCCAATCTGTAAATCTTCAATTGTCTTCAAAGTCCAACACGCTGGAATTTTTCCTCCATTCTTTAAATCATCGAAGTTTGCAATCAGGTACTTATTAAAATTGACGCCACGCATTTCGTCTTGAAGTGATAATTTTGTCTCTTTTAGTTGTGGTTTTGACTTTGGTTTTGCAGGTGCTATATGGAAATTGTCGATGATATATTTACATGATTCTTTGAAGTCGCATCTTTTTATTTGCTTAACTACCTCTATCGTGTCAAGCGTTAGATCACAAACGAAGCAATGAAGGATATTTCTTTTAGGATCATAGGATAGTGAAGGGTCGGAATCACCGTTTTTGTGCTGTTCTGGCCTAATACATCGGGCCTTATTTTGTCTGTTAAACTCCAAACCTAAACGTTTTGCAATATCCGGGATAGGTATTGACCTAATTTTATCAAGATCGTAATTCATTAAACCGCCTCCGGATCATCTTCCAAAAACATATTAGAAATTGAATCAGATCAGTTCTCAGGCTAACCAAGTAACGGAATTCTGATCGGAAAGCCATTTTGTCGGTATAATCCATCAAAAGCCCTTATTCAGAAGCGTTTAACTTTTCCAGCCTTGCCTTGATAATTTCAACGGCTTCAGGATTTGGGAATTTCCGGGGGTTTCCACTACCGTTTTGAGTTACAGGAACCTCACCTTTCTTTATCAAATATTCCAGCCTATAAAAACAGATTCCCGTTTCCTCAAGTAATTCCTTTTGCGATAAATATTTTTTCATCATAACTCCATTTGTTAAATTGTCAACCTTCAATTAAATTTAGAAAAATAAATTTAATAAAACCAATAATAACATGAACTTACAAGTATATAGTGCAAGTTTCAAAATGTAAGTTTTTATAAATTGTTTATTTATAATAAAAAAACGATAGAGATAAATAATACTCTATCGGCTGTAAGTTTTTAAAACTGACTGTGTAAGTTTATTTGTTAATTTTTTTCCCTCTATCAGAAAATTCTGGGTTTTTATAGAACGCCATACCATTTACAGTAAATTCTTCATCTGTTTGTCTTAAAATATCATCTTTTACCCTTTTAAGATAAGTAGACGGATTTTTGTCTATCTTTTTAAACATTTCCTTATATTCTAAAGGTGATGTTTTAGTGTCTTTTTGTGCTTCGTTTACCAGACTTAAAACTTTTTTCGTTTTACTGCCTCTATCATGTGTTTCAATTTGCTCTTTACTTTCAAACACTCGAACCTTTTCGGTCTCCAGTTCAACATCTTCATCCGCTTCGCCGGTCTGGTCTGGTTCTTCAGGAATATAGTTTGAGTTGTTAATAAACCATTCTTCAAATATTTCCTTGAACTCAGTTAATTTTGCAATCTGATTGGGTTTATTCTGAACTTTACTTAATCTTTTTATTTTTAGTAAAAGTTCTTGGTAATAAAGTTTATTTAACTCAATTCTAACAAAATTACAAGATTCTTGTGGTATCTCGTTAAGCGGGAATTCTTCTAACACTCCTGCGTTATTATTTAAATCCCTGAAACGATAGTATACATCTTCATCGAATTCACCGGAATAAATCTCTTCTAATAATTTAATTTTAGGGTCATCTTGATAAAGTTTGCGAAATATGTCTTGTAAAATCGATTTTAAATTATTTTTTTTATCTGACATACTAATTCCCTACAATTAGTCCCTTTTAAAAATCTTACGGGGAAGCCGTTAAGGGAACGGTTTTCGGTTGCGCTAACCTATCCCCGCTTTTTATGGCATAATAAAAGCAAGGGAGGTAGAAAAGCGAAGGATAAAAACCACTCCCCCCGGCTATGCCAATGTCAAACAACGTTACTTAATTGCCAGGCTGATTTTGATTGCCTTGTTAAGTTCTGCTATCTTTTCAGCCGACAATTCGCCGACTTTATGAATCAGGCGGTTAGCTTTATCAACGGTTCGGATTTGTCCGCAGTCAATGTAACTGTCAACGTCCAGTCCGGCGGAATCTTTACTCAGGAATACCATTACCGGCAGTGGTTTGGTAATGGCTTTGACGCTGGAAATTGGCGCAATAATCGTCACCGGTGAATATTGATTGCCGATGTTGTTTTGCACGATTACCGCCGGTCTGAGTTTACCCATCTCAAACCCGACTGTCGGATCAAGGTTGACCAGATAAACGTCGCCACGTCTGAGCGGTTCTACTAAGCCGGAATATTTAGAGCTGGTCGGCATGTTTCCAGTCCTCTTGCTGTTGATTGTAGTAAGCCGAGTTAGCCTGATAACCTTCGGATAATTGTTTCTCCAGGTCTGCCCGCTCTATTCGGTCAAGATATTCGCTTAAAGCCCGTCGAACGATTTCGCTAATGGAAACTTTCATACGCTTTGAAACGGATTCTGCCCTTTTGGTCAGTTCCGGCAAAACGATCAGGTTAAGCCTTTGTGTTTTGGTTTGATTCGTGATAGTTCTCATTTTTCAGTCTCCTTATACACCAGAAAGATACATATTACCACGGTGTAATTCAAGAAAAAAGCGGACGCTTTGCCAGCAGCTTAATGACCTTCATCAATTTATCGACATCCAGACCGCACTTTAATACCGTCTTATAATCTTTCTTATAAGGTAATACCAAGGTCAGATAAAGTAAGTTTAACATAATTCTCTTTGGGTATTAAGTCAGTTCTCCTGTTCGAGTTTGAGTTCTTTTACCTGATCTTCGCCTAAAACTTTAAAACACTTCAGAACCGGCTTTACCTTAGCCATGATGGTTATATCACCAGGGGATAGCTCATATTTTTCTGTCTTGTAAGTCTTATTAGGCTCGTCTGAGAAGCCTCTAAACTGCACAAAACAATACTCACCACTTAGAATATCATCTTTGTTTTTTGGTAATATCATAAGGTGAGCCATTTTCTCTATTTCCACAAGAATTTACATGCTTCCTGATTGCCCTATCCCGCTTATGTCAAGAATCTCTTTTTAACAGTCTCGAACTCTCGGGGTCACAAACTTCAAGAGATATGGTTTTTTCCCGAACTTCTTAAATACCACCAGGTACGACATCTTTTGGATATTGAGAACATTATGGGATTTTACCAAATATTCTACTTTTCTGAAGTAATTCCAGATATTTTTTGAGCCAATCTTCTCATATTTACTGATAGTAATTCATCAATTTTACCTTTACAATCCTCAATCCATGATTCTAATATTTTGCCACTTTCAACATCTATCAACCGAGAATTAACTGAATAAGTTGAACCTATATATCCAATGCTTCCAGCAATCATATGAGAAGCCCCAAGTAATTTCCCAACTTCAATAACACATTCGTCTGAAGTACAACCTGATAGCTGAAAACCTTGCTCATCTAATACTTCTTCCATTTTACTTCTTTCGATAATGTTGAATATATAATTTTTAATTAATTCAGATCTTAACCTTTCTGTTAAAATCTTTGATTCTTCATCTGAAATATTATAGGATTCAAAATCTAAAACAGCTATAGTTTTTATTGTATGGCAAGAATCTAAGCTTGCTCCAATATATTGATAAGTGGATATTTCGGTCAACTCGGACACCTGTTTCGGAATTATTCGGACAGTTTGAGATTGTTCTGTTTTCACTTTTTAAAATTACTCCAAAGTGTCCGAATTGGAAAGTGAATTTTTCACTTTTCTCATGGAATCCCCTTTTA
>JAHILJ010000054.1 GCA_018897135.1 Nanobdellota archaeon
ATAATATTTCTAAACTATTAATCTTGTCAGCATTACTTGAAGGATTAGAAGGGATAAAAAATAATTCTAAAATGTTAATCTTTTTGCCATTATCGGGGGGGTCAGAAAACTTTTTGGGAAATCTATTTCCTTTTGGTAATAGCATAAAAAATATTCAAAATAATTATCTCGGGAAAAATTTCTATAAACATGGTGTAGGAAATGACCAAAATCAAGCATATAATTTAAGAAGGAGAAAGGTAATAAGAAGATAAAAATGACAACTAAAATATTTAAAAGACCTGACGGAAGAAAAGTTGATGAACTTCGGGAAATGGAAGCAAAAGTGGGAATTGTGCCGAATGCAGACGGAAGTGCGATGTTTAGATTTGGAGAAACAATTGCAATTGCTGCTGTTTATGGACCAAAAGAACATCATCCTAGAAATAAAAGAGATCCTGAAAAAGGAACTTTAAGATGCGAATATAATATGTTAAGTTTTTCTGTTACAGATAGAATTCGTCCTGGACCAAGTCGAAGAAGCACTGAAATTAGTAAAATAACTCAATGGGCACTTGAGCCAGTTGTAATGACAGAAAAATATGCAAACAGGGTTATTGATGTTCACATAAATATTTTGCAAGCAAATGCTTCAACACGTTGTGCAGGAATAAACGCAGCTGCAATGGCTTTAGCTCATGCAGGAATTCCAATGAAAGATTTGGTTTCAAGTGTTTCAATCGGAAAGCTTGACAAACAACTTGTTGTTGATGTGAACAAATATGAAGAAGATTGGGAAGAAGGCGAAGGTGCAACAGACATTCCAATAACAATGACTTCAAAAGGAAAATTAACACATATTCAATTAGATGGAAAGATAACAGCCCCTCAATTAAAAGAAGCAATTGAACTTGCAAGAAAAGCAACTAAAGAAATTTATGAAGTTCAAAAAAAAGCTTTAAAAGATTCTGTGGAGACAAAATAAAATGGAAACAAGTAAAATAACCGGCGATAGAATAAAAAAATATTTATCAGAAGGAAAAAGATTTGATGGAAGAAAACCTGAAGAATTTAGAAATATAGAAATTGAAGTTGGTGTTTCAAAAAATGCAGAAGGTTCTGCTCGTGTGAAAATTGGAAATACAGAAGTTATTGCAGGTATTAAAATGAATATGGGAACGCCGTATCCTGATTCTCCTGATAAAGGAAACATGATGGTAACAGCTGAATTACTTCCATTAAGTTCAAGCAGATTTGAAAGCGGGCCTCCAAGATTTCCTGCAATAGAATTAGCAAGAGTTGTAGATAGAGCAATTCGTGAAAGCAAAGTTATTCAATTTGAAAAATTATGTATTGAAAAAGGAGAAAAAGTTTGGACTGTGTTTATTGATATTTATACTATAAATGACGACGGGAATTTATTAGATGCTGCAGGAATTGCTGCAATTATTGCGTTGAAAAATTCAAAGATTCCAAAATACGACGCAAAAGAAGGAAAGGTTTTATTTGGTGAATTAACAAAAGATGCTTTGCCTTTAGAAAAAGAAATTCCGCTTTCATTGACTTTCCATAAAATTGGCGATAACTTTGTTGTTGACCCAACACGTGAAGAAGAAGATGTTGCTGAAACAAGAGTTACAATTGGAAGTTCAAATGGAATTATTTCTTCAATGCAAAAAGGAGGATGTGAAAGTTTGAGTGTTGAGGAAATAGGAAATGCTTTAGATATGTTGGAAGGTGTTTGGAAAAGTGTTTCAGAAAAGATCAAAAAATTTATATAAAATAAATTTATAATAAAAAAATGGAACAACAAAATTTTACTAAATACGAAAAAGCGCGAATTCTTGGAGCACGTGCTTTGCAAATTGCAATGAATGCTCCGCTTTTGATTAAAATAACAAATGAAGATTTAGAAAAAATAAGATTTGATGCTTTGAAAATTGCAGAAGTTGAATTAGATTCTGGAATTCTTCCTATAACAATTAACAAACCATTTCCAGAAAAAAAAGAAGAAAAATTGAAAAGAGCAAAAGAACAAGTTGTTAGTGATAAACAAATAGAAGAAAAAGAAGCTGAAGAAGAAGAAGAAATTGCAAAAAAAGGCGAGATTATGGCAATTGCAAATCCTGAAGATGAAATGGATGAAGAAACTGATGAAAGTAAAGAAGAGTAAGTGTATTAATTCTTGAAATAAAAAATAATTAATTATGGGGAATTTTATCAAGAAAATTTTTTCTTAATTTGTAACTATCACTCCATTTTGCATAAGAATCCCACCCCTGAAAAGATTCTAATAATTTTTTATGAGAACTCTCTTTATCTTCAAAAAGATTTATTTTCCTTTGCATATTTTTTATGTTTCTTTTCCTCAACAATTTGTAATGATAAAAAATTCTAAACCCAACAAAATCTACTCCTCTTGAAAGATTAATAATTCTTGATTTATCTGGATGGAGTTCTAATTTTAATTTTTCTCTTAGAAAAATTTCTGTTTCTTTTTTCCAAACTTTTAATTGTTTTTCTGATTTTGAAAATATTATGAAATCGTCAACATAACGAACATAAAATTTAACTTTCATTTTGTGTTTCACAAATTGGTCTAATTCATTAAGATAAATGTTTGCAAAAAACTGCGAAGTTAAATTACCCAAAGGCATTCCTTTAGAAACTAATAAAAGTTCGCCCCTCGCAATTATTTGCTTGAGCAACCAAATTGTTTTTTCACATTTAATTTTCCTCTGTAAAATTTCCAATAAAATTCTATGATTAATTTCTTCAAAATAATGTTTAATATCTGCCTTTAAACAAAATCCTTTTGAAATGAAATTATTTGAAATTTTTCTTTGAAATTTTTCAACCCTTCTCAATGCAAACAAACCCCCTTTTCCTTTCCTGCTCGCACAATTATCATAAATAAAAGCTTTATCAAAAATTGGTTCAAGAATATTATTAATTGCATGATGGACAATCCTATCTCGAAAATCTGATTTTGAAATTTTTCTTGTTTTTGGGTCTCGCAAAATAAAGGTTTGTAATGGTCTTGAAAGATAAGATTGATTTTCTAATTCTTTTTGGAGAAATTTAAGATTAAAAGGCAAATCTTTTTCAAATTTAATTACATAATCTTTTTTTGTTTTTCCTTTTCTTGCTTTTTTCCAAGCAAAAACTAAGTTTTTAATATCGCAAATCTCCGGATAAAGATTTTTGTGAGTTTTCATTTCAAAAAATGCCTTAGAGATAAACTATTCCAAGATTCGAGTTCCTGTTAGAAGGATTCCTATTGCAATTCAGGTTAACCCTATCATCATTAGCATTGAACCTCGCGAATCAATTAGCCAACTTACCAATTGCCACTGCGATTTTATTTTTTCATGTTTTAGAACATTACTAATTATCATCGCTGAATTTTATGACTTAAAATAAATCTAAATAATATACTAGTAAATTGACGTGTAGTCCATCTCCAAATCTCTTGCTCAAAGAGACAAGAAGTTTTTAGGGCAAGAAATAAAATAAAAAATTGTTTAAAAATTTTACGTTAGCACCTTGTGACAAAAAATAATCTTGTTCAACAACAAAGCGAGCAAAACCTTATTCTCGTAGCTTCGCTACTCGTACCCCAAGATACGAGATCCTGCCAGAAGGATTCCCATTGCAATCCAGGTAAACCCTATCACCAATAGCATTGAACCTCGCGACAGAATTATTATCTTTCATCGGAGCCCAATAATATAAACTTCCTGAATTAATATTTTCTTTTGGAAGACCTTGTTTTGTTGAATCTTGTAACCAATTTTCTAAAGAAATTCCCGGCATTTTATTTTGCATTAAAGTATTTTTATCTAATTTTTCTGATTTTTTAACAATTTCTCCATTTTCAAAAACATGATAATAAACAACCATATTTTTTCCTTCAACTTTAAAATCTGCATCAAGCCATTCTGCCCTCCAAGGACTTTTAACTTGGGTGATGTCATTATAAACTTCTTTATCATTTTCTTTTGCATATTTTAAAAATTCTCTAAATTCAGGAATTGTAAGTATCTTTTGATTATTAGAATGAAGTTCTTTTTGAGAATCATAGAAATTTTCTCCAAACAAAGTTCTTTCTTTTGCAACTTCTAAATTTATTGAAGGAACATAAATCCAATTGGAAGTTTCATTTGGAACAGAATATTTTATCCCAACAGCATCTGCTATTTTAATCATCTTTTGATAATCTTTTTCATTTGCTATACTTATCATTGGTGCCATAATTCTCTTATAAAATTAAAGTTTATAAACTTTTCTATTCTGTGACCCTTTCTTAAAAGTAACACAGATTAATTAATATCCCATTAACAAATCTCCTTAATCCACGAATTTATTCGTGACAATTTCTCGCCCAAAAATAATATAAACCTCCCTCACTTTTCTAAATCATGGTTGAAATAAAAGGGATTTCTGCAAAAGCTGTTTTAGATTCTAGAAAGGAAAAAACAATTTCTGTTTATATTAAAACAAATGTTGGGTCTTTTTCTGCAAGTGCACCGAATGGAAAATCAAAAGGAAAACACGAGGCAAAATCATATAAAAAAAGTTTAGACGACGACATTAAACAATTAAAAAAATTTAACGATTATTTTTTAAAAGAAGAAATTGAAAAGTTTGGGGACTTGCGAAGAATCGAGGACATTGTTGACAGACATATTGGGGCGAACACACTTTTTGCATTTGAATCTGCTATTTTGAAAGCACTTGCAAAAGAACAAAAAAAAGAAATTTGGCAATTAATAAATCCAAAAGCGAAATTATTCCCAAGATTAGTTGGAAATTGCATTGGTGGAGGAAAACATTCTGCTTCGGCACCACGGGCGTACCCTGAATACCCTCAAGAAGGGCACAAGAAATCTTCTTTGAAAATTTTTACTGAGGGCAACAAAAAACCAGATTTTCAAGAATTTCTTTTGGTTCCAAATTTTAAAGATGTGAAAAAATCTTTTGAAGCAAATCAAACTGCAAAAAAAGAAATAGGGGAAATTTTGGAAATGTTTGATAAAAAGTTTAAATCTGAAACAAATGATGAAAATGCCTGGAAAGTTTCTTTAAACGACAAGGAAGTTTTAGATGTTTTAAAAAAAGCACATCTCCCTGTTGGACTTGACGTTGCTGCTTCAAGTTTTTACAAACGTAAAAATTATAATTACGCAAATCCTATGTTAAGAAGAACAAAAGAAGAACAATTAGGTTATCTTTCAAATTTAATTAAAAATTTTAAAATATTTTATATCGAAGATCCTTTTGAAGAAGAGGACTTTGAAAGCTTTGCAAAAATCTTGAAGAGGTTTCCAGAAAGTTTAATTGTCGGTGATGATTTAATTGTTACAAATTACAAGCGTCTTCAAAAAGCAATTGAATCTAAAAGTGTAAATGCGATTATTGTAAAACCAAATCAATGCGGAAGTTTATTAGAAGTTAGTAAAGTTTGTGAGTTAGCAAAAGAAAATAATATTAAATTAGTTTTCTCCCACAGAAGCGGTGAAACAAACGAAAGTATTTTGGCTGATTTGGCTTTTGGATTTCAAGCTGATTTTTTTAAGTGCGGAATTAATGGTAAGGGAAGAGAAATCAAGTTGAAAAGGTTGATTGAGATTGAGGAGAGTTTGAAATGAGTAAAGAAATTAACTATCTATTTTAATTTCAGTTGGTAAAAATAAATTCTTAGCCCAACCAAGACCTGTAGTAAATACTTTTATTATTCTAAAACTAAACTTAGAATATTTATCTTTTCCAAATTTTAAATCCAAAATTTCCATAAAAACAAGTTCAATAGTTAAATCTC
>JAHILJ010000055.1 GCA_018897135.1 Nanobdellota archaeon
ACAATATATAGTTTAGAGAATATAGTTAATATCTCCTTCCAAAAATTCTTTTCCAGAACGAAGGTTTGTCTAAATCAGAATCATAATTCACTTCGATAAGTCTTGCAGCAATTTCTTTGTACGCTCTTGAAGCTTTACATCTTGGGTGTGTGTGAACAACAGCGTCCCTTAAGCTCAAGGACTTTTGAACACAAATATCTTCTGGAATCATTCCAAGAATTTGTTTCTCCAACATTTCCTTCACAACTTCTGGGGGCATTTCAATCCTATTCCTTTTAACACGTGTAACAATTATTCCTGCAACAGTTTTTCCCATTTTCTCAGCAAGTTTAATTGTTTTAAGAGCATCTGTAATTGCAGGCATTTCAGGATTTGTAACAATAATTAATTCATCTGCAATATCAATCACAGAAATTGCCTCATTTCCAAGGCCTGCAGCACTATCTACAATCACACAATCTGAAATTTTCTTGAAATCTTCCTTAAGAAATTTCATTTTCCCAGAATTCATTTTAGAAAGTTCTTCAACAGAAAGTGAAGAAGGAATTATTTTTAGTCCTGATTCATGTTCATAAACAGCTTCGAATAAATCAGCTTTTTTTGAAAGAACATGATTAAGATTTATTGGAACTTCAGGCGAATTCAAGTGAAGCCCTACATTTGGTGTTGAAAGATTTCCATCAATTATCAAAACATCTTTTCCAAAAAAATTCATAGCTGCGCCTAAATTAATTGCAGTTGTTGTTTTCCCAACACCTCCTTTTCCAGAAGTTATTACAATAAGTTTTTTCATTTTATTCAAAAACTGTTTTACGACAGAAGAAATTGTCTTGTAGTACTTATAAACTTTTCCAACTTTTCAGCATAAATTTTTAACTGATCCAAATTCACAGAGATTTCTTTCCCCCTATAAAATATTTTTAATGTAACATTTTTTCTAAACTCGCCTGTTCGTTCTTTTCTCAAGTCCGGAAGTTTTCTAAACATTTCATACAAATCAAGAATTTCTAAAAAATCTTTATCTTTTTTAAAAAGTTTTCTAACTTCTTCAATTCTACCCATTGGGTTTGTTGAAATTGACTTTATCTTTTTTCTCTTTTTTGCATGAATTAAAATTTTTTCAAGAGCAGTCTCAATCATTTTCTTCCATCTAATTAATAGATTTGCAATTACGTCACAAGTTTTTGTGTACTTGAGACTAACATACAAAAGATGGTCTGCGCTGATTTTTTCCTGAATTATTTCGTCCATTTTCTAATTTAGAACTATGTTTAACTAGGATAAACGGCTTTTTATATTTATCGTGAAAAATTACTTTTCAGAACTTTTTTTGTTTTTTCAAGAACACTTTTTGCTGAAGCTAAAAACTCTTTTGTTTTTTCTAAATTAATTATTTTTTGGCTCATATTTTCAGAAAGAATAACAATCTTTTCATCTCTTACAAATTCAAAAGGACTTTTTTTATGAGCTTTCATTATCTCAAAAAGTTCAAGTATAGATTTTACTTCTCTTGGAGTAATTGAAAACCTTGGCGCACATTTTTGTTTAAAAATTTCCAAGTTTTGTTTTGGATCAGAAGAAAGCCTTATTTTTTTGAAAAGATATTCATATTGCAAAATCGAATTCAAACAATTTGCAATCCCAAAATTAATTTCTTCAAGAATTTTCAGCAAAAGCCTTTTTTCATTAATCAAAGGAAAAGTCACATAAAGCAAATGGTCTGCTGTTGCAATCCTTTTTCCAGATTCTTCAAGATATTCAATGAATTTTTCCATGATTTTAGCACACAATTAGAATTAATATGGATTTTGGTGGTAAAAGAGTATAATTATTAACTAAATTCCAAAATAGCTTCAGCTAAATCACCTGTTTTTTCAAGAGCTTTTTGAGCTTGCTCTTTTGTGCAACCTGTTTTTTCAATAACAGTTTGAATATCTTCTTCAGAAACTCCGACTTCTCCAGACTCTTCTAAAGCATCACCTGCAATTTGAAAAGTTTCTTGTCCTTGCATTTTAACTTTAGTCACAGAAGGATTTTCAATCACAATTTTAGAACCATCGCTTTTTTCAATTACAACTCGCAAAGCATCAATTTCTTCCTGAGAAATTCCCATCTGCTTCATAACAGCTTGCATTTTTTTTGGGTTCATTCCAGGAAACATTTTAAATTGGAAAAATAAAAGGCAACGCAATTCTAAATAACACAATTAAAATTACAAATAGCACAACGTGCGCTGGTTTTAAATTAAATTTACTTGAGTATTCTTCTCCAAAACGCATTAACCCGCCAAAACCTGACGGCATATTTATTCCTGTGTTTGCCATATTGTACAGAAATATAGATAGTTTTTAAAAGTTTCTTGAGTGTATTAATTCATGGAAAAAAATAATACAGATTTTAAAGAAATAGAAGAAAAATGGAAAGCTTTTTGGGAAAAAGAAAAAATCTACAAATTCAATCCAAATTCAAAAAAGAAAATCTATTCAATTGACACTCCGCCGCCAACAGTTTCAGGAAAAATGCACATTGGTCATGCTTTTTCATATGCTCAACAAGATTTTATTGCAAGATTTAGAAAAATGTATAATGGAAACCTTTTCTACCCTTTTGGAACAGATGATAATGGACTTCCAACAGAAAGATTAATCGAAAGATTAGAAAAAGTCAAAAGTAAGGAAATGTCACGTTCAGAATTTATTCAACTTTGCACAAAAACTCTAAAAGAAAT
>JAHILJ010000056.1 GCA_018897135.1 Nanobdellota archaeon
AACAGTTGAAATTGTTTTTGATAATTCAGATCAATCATTTTCAATAAATGAAAAAGAAATTTCAATTAAAAGAACAGTCAGAAGAAACGGGCAAAGTTTGTATAAAATAAACAACCAAACAAAAACACGACAAGAAGTTTTATCTTTATTAGCTCAAGCAGGAATCGACCCAAACGGATTTAATATAATTCTTCAAGGTCAAATTCAAAATCTTGTGAGAATGCACACAGATGAACGTAGAAAAATAATCGAAGAAGTTTCCGGCATTTCTATTTATGAGATTAGAAAAGAAAAGTCATTAAAAGAACTTGAAAAAACAGAAGAAAGATTAAAAGAAGTTGGAGCGATTCTTCGAGAAAGAACAACTTATTTGAATAATTTAGAAAAAGAAAGACAACAAGCTTTGCGTTTTAAAAAACTTGAAAAAGATGTTAAGAAATTTAAGGCAAGCATTTTACAATCAGACTTAAACAAAAACAAAAAATCAACAGAAAAAATAAATTTAGAAATAGAAAAAAATAATAAAGAAATTGAAAAACTTAAAAAAACAATATCTGAAATTCAATTATCAATTAGGAATTTTGAATCAAAAATAAATTCTATAAATTCAACAATTCAAGAATCAACAGGATTTGAACAAGAAAAACTTAATTCTGAAATTGCAAATCTCAGAGCAGATCTTGCCGGATTAAATGTAAAATTTGAAAATTCTGAAAACAAAATATCTGAAATTCAAAAATTAAAATTAGAATTGCAACAATCTATTTCTGAAAATGAAAGTTCTTTAAATGAAATTCAAAAATCAAAAAAAACTTCTGCTAAAAGTGAAATTAAACAAAAAGAAATAAACAGAAAAAAAATAGAATTAGAAAAATTAGAAGAACAAAGGAAAAGATTTTATACAATTAAATCTGAATTAAAATCAATTCGCCAAAGAATCGAAGACAAAAAAAACATTTTTAAAAATTACACCAACGAATCAGAGTTTTTAGTAAAACAAATTAAATCAATTTCTCAAGATGTTTTTTATAAAGATTCTACAGATCAAAAATTAAATCAAATAAAAATTTCTTTAAAAGAAAAAAAAGATTTTTTAGAAAGTTTTAGAAAAAAAGAAATTCAGCTTGAAAAAAAATCTTCTGCAGACGAGCATGAAGTTGAAGAGCAAAAAAAATTAACAGGCACAATTTCTAAAATGGATATTTGTCCTGTCTGTAAAAGTAAAATAACAGAATTCCATATCCATGAAATAAATAGTGTTTCTTTACCGAGAATAAATTTGCTTCAAAGAGAAATTGAAAATTCAGATAAAGAACTTTCTGAAATTTATACAAAAAAAGAAATTCTTGCCGAGGACATAGAGCAATTTGAATCCGAAATTTCAAAACGTAATTTAGACATAATAAAAATTTCAAATATTGAAGAAAAGAAAGAGCAGATTAAAGAACTTCAAAAAAACACTCAGCAAGTCCAAGCAGAAATTTCAGAACTTGAAAAAATTTCTAAAAATTTGGAAAATAAATTTCACGAGTTTTCGAACATCGAGCAAAAATACGAAACCACAAGAATTGAAGTTGAAGAAGTTTCTTTGCGAACAGAAGAAAATATTGATTCTGAAATTTCTTTCAAAAAGCGAGAACTTGAGCGTGCGAAAATATCTTTAAAACAATATTTTAGAACTGAAAAAGATTTTAAAGAAGATTTAGCAGAAATTAAAAAAACATTAAGCGATAAAAAATCTAATCTTGAAACAAAAAGAAAGCAAGAAGAAGAATTAAGCAAAAAGTTCCAGAAACTTATTTTAGAGCGAGACACTTTCCAGAAAAAAATTCACGAAAGCCAATTACAAATTTCTTCAGAGCAAAACAGAATTCATAATTTTGAACAAGATGTAAATAATTTTAAGATTGAAAAGGCAAGAGTTGGTGCGACAGTTGAAAGTTTAGAAACAGAATTATTAGAATTTTCAGGAATTGAAATTATTCAAGCAAGCAAGGAAGTTCTTGTTCAGAGATTAGTGAAAACACAAGAAATTATTTCAAAAATCGGTTCTGTAAATTTGCGTTCACTTGAAGTTTATGACGAAGTGAAAAAAGAATACGAAATTGTTCAAAATAAAGTTGAAATTATAACAAAAGAAAAACAAGGAATTTTAAAAATAGTTTCTGCAATTGACATAAAAAAGAAAAAAACTTTTTTAAATACACTTAATTCTTTAAATGAAATTTTCTCAAGGAATTTTACTCAATTAAGCATAAAAGGCCAGGTTTCACTTGAACTTGAAAATAAAAAAGATCCTTTTGACGGGGGAGTAAACATTTTGGTTAAAATAGGGCATGGAAAATATTTCGATGTAACTTCTTTGTCTGGCGGAGAACAAACTCTTGTTGCTCTTTCATTAATTTTCGCAATCCAAGAATTAAATCCTTATTGTTTCTACATTCTGGACGAAATCGACGCAGCACTTGACAAACGAAATTCAGAACGTCTTGCAGGACTTTTGAAAAAATACATGCAAAAAGGCCAATATATTATAATCACACACAATGACGAAATCATCACAAAGGCAACAAATCTTTACGGAGTTTCCATGCATGATGGAATAAGTAAGGTTATTTCTCTTAAAGTATAAATCTCATCATGCTCGCGATTTTCATCAGAGGCAATTTAAAAAATCGCTTAATACCCTAAAGGGCATTAACCGCAAAGAAAGGGAAAATCGAAAAAAACCAGCAGGTTGTTTTCAAATGCATGATGGAATCAGTAAGGTTATTAGTTTAAAGGTTTAGTGTGTTATCTATAGATAATTTAATCTCTAAAATTGGATAAGTTGTTAATTAATTTTTTTAGCGAAGAGCCTTAACAAAGTCTGGCTCGTAGCATTAATATTTGCGTAGCAAGAATTTATATAAAACTTAAAAAATTAGAAACATTTATATATCTATAGCAACAATATAAGTCAGTATGGAAACAACAATTCAAGTAAGTAAAGAACTTTTAACAAAACTGCAAATGATGAAAATGCATGTAAAAGAAAGTTATGAAAATATAATTTGGGATTTAATTGAAGATAGAATGGAATTTTCTGATGAAACAAAGAAAAACATTGAGCAATCTCAAGAAGAGTTTAATCAAGGAAAAATAATATCTCTTGAAGAAATAAAAAAGAAATTAGAGATGTGAAATGTATTCTGTAGAATTTTCTAAAAAAGCAGAAGACCAATTAAATAAATTGCCTTTAAATATACAAATAAGAGTTGTTTCTGTTTTAGATAGAATAAAAATTAATCCGTTTCATTTTGTGAAAAGAAAACAAGGGACTTCTTATTATACCCTGAGAGTTGGAGAGTATAGAGTTATCCTTGACATAAAACAAGAAAAACTTTTGATTTTTGTAATT
>JAHILJ010000057.1 GCA_018897135.1 Nanobdellota archaeon
AGAAATTTTTCAGGAAAAAATTTTAGGGAAAATAAAATTAAACCACATTTCAAAATTTAAAGAAAAGAAGTTGAACAAAATAGATTTACAAATATTATCTTTATTATCACAAAATTCCAGAATAGAATATAAAAAAATATCCTCAAAATTAAATCTGACAGGAAATGCAATAAAATTTAGAATTAAAAATTTAGAAAATTCAGGAATAATCTCGGGATATACCTTATCTATCGATATAAAAAAATTAGGTTATAATTGGTATAATTTGCAAGTAAAAGAAATAAATTCAAATGATTTAGAATTAAAAAAATTTCTAAGAGAAAATAAAAAAGTAATTTATTTTTACAAATATCTTGGAAATGAAAATTGGGATATTGACATGGGACTTATAATAAAAGATCCAGAAGAGTTAAGAGAATTTATTTTAGAATTAAGAGAAAAATTTGGGAGCACAACAAAAATCCACGACTTGTATATAATTGTCGAAGAATCAAAAAGCAACTCGCTTCCACAAGGTGTTTTCGAAAACCCATAACATTTATTAAACATTTTAACTAATTACAATCATGACAAAGAAATCAGAACAAGGATTAAGTGTAAAAAAAGATGAAAACTTTAGTCAATGGTATAGCGAAATTCTTGACAAAGCAGAAGTGACTGACCTTAGATACAATGTAAAAGGTTTTGTTGTGATTCGACCGTGGGGCGCAATGACAATTGAAAACATGTATCAACTTTATGAAAAAGCACTTCAAAAAAAAGGCCACAAACCAACATTCTTCCCTGTTGTAATTCCGGAAACAAATTTCAAAAAAGAAGCAAGCCATGTAAAAGGTTTTAAACCAGAAGTTTTTTGGCTTGAAAAAATAAAAGGCGAAGACCGACTTGCTTTAAGGCCAACAAGCGAAACAGCAATGTATCAAATGTATTCTCTTTGGATTCGAAGTCACAGAGACCTTCCATTAAAACTTTACCAAAGAGCAAATGTTTTCAGATATGAGACAAAAGCAACACGACCATTAATCCGGGCACGGGAATTTTATTGGATAGAATCACATGATTGTTTTGCAACAAAAGAACAAGCAGAAGCCCAAGTTCAAGAAGACATTCAAACCACAGAACAAGTTATGCATCAACAATTTAAAATTCCGTTCCTACCAATGAAAAGACCTGAATGGGACAAGTTTGCAGGAGCAACTTACACAGTCGCTTCAGACGTTTTAATGCCAGACGGAAAATTAATCCAACAACCTTCAACACATTTATTAGAACAAAGTTTTGCAAAATCTTTTGATATAAAATTCAAAGACGAAGAAGGAAAAGAAAAATATGTTTGGCAAACTTGCTACGGCCCTGCAATTTCTCGAATACTTGCCTCTGTAATTTCAATGCACGGAGACAACTCAGGATTAATTTTACCTTTTGCAATTTCCCCAATTCAAACAATCTTAATTCCAATTTACAATAAAGAAAACAAGGAAAAAACATTAAAAGAAATTGAAAAAATAAATTCAGCTCTTTTAGAACTTGGAATAAAATCTGAAATTGACAACTCTGAAAAACGCCCAGGGGAAAAATATCATTGCTGGGAATTAAAAGGTGTTCCATTTAGATTAGAAATTGGTGAAAAAGAATTAAAAGAAAAAACATTGACTTTACACATTAGAGATTTAAACAAAAGAGAAGAATTAAAAATTTCTGATTTAAAAAATATTTCAAAACTTGGAAAAGAATTTGATGAAAGATTAGGAAAAAAAGCAGAGCAATTTATGAAAAATAAAATTATAGATTGCAAAACAAAATCTGATTTAAAAAAAGTTTTAAAAGAAAAGAAAATAGCAAGAACAAATTTCTGCTCAATTTCAAAAGACGGCGCAAAATGTGCTGAAGTTGTTGAAAAAGAATTTAATGCAGAAGTTCGTGGAATCCTCGGAAACAAAAAAGAAAAAGCTGTTGGAAATTGCGTAATTTGTAACAAGCTTGCAAAAGAAGTTGTTTATATTGGGAAGAGTTATTAATCTTCTTCTAAAACAGTGTATGTAAGAATAGGCATTGGGGTTCCATGGCTTTCAACATAATCTGCTCTAACTTTTAAAACAACTTCATCTGCAGAATATCTAGAACCAAAGCTTTCATAAACTAAAATTGGCTCTTCGCCTTCAAAATAAGTTGGTAATGCTTTTTGCAAAATCTTTAACAAGGATTGAGAAATGCTTCTTTCATAAACACTTACAGAACTATCGTCTTCATAATTATATTCTTCAAAACCTTTTGTATACCTGCTATTTACAAAATCAAAATTTTCAGAAATAGAATAAAAATATTTGCTTTTCCCGCTTGAAGATTCCCCAATTTTTTTACGCACCATTTGTGTTGTACCTGCAACATTCCAAAAAGATCCAGAAGAATCCAGGGGTCTTGTGGACTCCCAACCCCCTTCTGAAGAAAAACCACTAATTTCAGAAGGCCGCCACAATCCACTACTTATACAAACCATTTCATCCCATTCTTCTTCAGAATATTCTATCTCCAGGGGTTC
>JAHILJ010000058.1 GCA_018897135.1 Nanobdellota archaeon
TTGAAGTTTGGTTAAAGAAAAAACCTGTTGAAGGAAAAGCAAATTTAGAATTATTGAAAACTTTGAAAAAATATTTTGGAAAACAGGTTGAAATTGTTAGTGGATTTAAGAGTCAGAAGAAAATTGTTGAGGTAAGGAATTAAAAAGTTTAAAAATAAGGGTTCATAATAGAACGATATGGTTCAAAAATTAACAAAGACAAAATATTATTATCTTAAATCTTTTTTAGATTAATTATAAAAACTCTCAAAACTTTTTCTTAAAATGAAATACATCTATGCCCAAGACCTTCAGGAAAAGGCAGAAGATTTTTGTAGAGTTTTGTTACCTCATGTTAAAATTCATAGGATAAAATGTTTTCGTAGTTATGGAACTTCGACGAAAAGAACAATTGCGCGATGTCATGCACTTGGGAAAATTATGCAAAAGGCACTTGGTGTTGACGCTTTTTATGTTTTAGAATTTTTAGCAGAGCGTTTTGATAAAATGAAACAACAAGATAAAGAAAAAGTTATTCTTCATGAACTAATGCATATTCCGAAAACTTTTGGGGGGGGTTTCAAACACCATGATTGGGTAACAGATAAAAACATAGATAAGTTATACAAAGAATATGAAAATCAAAAAAGGTTCTAAAGAAATTGAAATTAAGGTGGAGAAATGCAGGTTTTTTAGAAAAGCATTTGGATTAATGTTTACCCGACGAGAAAAAGCAAAAGCACTTTTGTTTGAATTTTCAAAACAAGTTGATTTTCATTTAACTTCTTTGTTTGTTTTCTTCCCTTTTGTTTGCGTTTGGTTAAATGAGAAAAATGAAGTTCTTGATTTAAAAATTGTGAAACCCTTTAAATTTTCTGTTCCATATTCAAAAAATTATTTTAAGATTGTTGAAATTCCAATTAGTTCTCACTATAAAGAAATTATTCAAAATATCGTCGGTGAGGAAAAGTTTAAAAAGAAATAGTTCCTTTATTTATTATAATAATTAAAAGGAGGTGAAAAATGGGAAAAATAATTGTTAAAAATGTTATCACAAGAAAGCCAGGTCATCTTTACTACGTTGATGGTCAAGGAAATGTTTGCGAGGCTAAAATGGCTAGAGGCGGAAAAAAGAAAAAGAAATCTGCTAAAAAGAAAGTTGTGAAGAAAAAAGCTGTTAAAAAGAAAGTTGTGAAGAAGAAAAAAAGATAAGCAAACTTTATTTTATTTTTATTTTTTTTAAGTTATGTGGGAATTTATTTTTTAAGTAAATATTATGAAGTATGCGAATTTAATTTTTTTGGTGTGTAAGATTAAGATATATATCGTGGGCTAATTGAAAATTAGTTCGCAACAAAGTTGCTCAAATTAATATAACTCCAAAATCGCCTTTGGCAGATTTTTCTGTGGTTAAATTTGTTAATATCTAAAATATAATCTATCTTAATTATTTTCTTCAAAATTTTGGCTTGACAAGGTCTGGCAAAATTTATTAATTGTGAACCAAGCGATTTCGTGGTAAAAAGATAATCCATAATCAACTTTGTGCAAGGTCGCGAGTTAAGTGAACCAAATTTATGTGCAAAATAATTTATGACTTATGTCCGTAGGAAGCACGTTAATTTTAAATAACTCTTTTGTTTTTTTATTTCATGCTAACAATTTTAGGAATTGAATCAACAGCGCATACGTTTGGAGTAGGGGTTGTGCGAAATGGAAAGGTTTTTGCGAATGTTCGTTCAATGTATGTTACAGAAACTGGCGGGATAATTCCTACTGATTCTGCAAAGCACCATAAGGAAGTTGCTCAAGAAATTTATTTGAAAGCTTTGGGCGAGGCTGGAATTAAAGAATCTGAAATTGACGCAATTGCTTTTTCTCAAGGTCCTGGTTTGGCTCCGTGTTTGATTGAAGGAATGAAATTTGCAAAAAAACTTTCTGGGAAATTAGGAAAGTCACTTGTTGGTGTGAATCATTGTGTTGCTCATTTGGAAATCGGGCAAATAACTGGGGCTAAAGATCCTGTCATGCTTTATGCTTCGGGCGCAAACACGCAAATTATTGCATATGCTTCTGGCAAGTACAGGGTTTTTGGTGAAACCTTGGATTTAGGTGTTGGGAATTTTATTGATACTTTTGCACGTTATGCTGGGATTGGTTTTCCTGGCGGACCGAAAATTCAAAAGCTTGCAGAACAAGGAAAAAATTATATTGAACTTCCTTACAAAGTTAAAGGAATGGATATTGCGCTTTCAGGAATTTTAACAAATCTTAAACAAAAATTAGGTTCGCTCCAAAATCGCTCACAAATGATTGGCTCAGTTCCAGACAGTTGTCAAGGAACTTCGCTAAAAAATAAATTAAGTGATAATAAATTTAAGCGGAGAAATCTGGCAAAGCCGATTTCAAAGCAATTTAAATCAACGAGCGAACAGAGCGAGCGAGATTATACCTTAAATGATTTAGCATATTCTCTTCAGGAAACTGTTTTTGCAATGTTAGTTGAAACAGCTGAACGTGCTTTGGCTCATACAGGAAAAAAAGAATTGCTTTTGGGTGGCGGTGTTGCATGTAATTCTCGTTTGCAAGAAATGTGCAAAATAATGTGTAAAGAACGTGGTGCGAAGTTTTTTTGTCCTGACAGAAGTTTGCTTGTCGATAACGCTGCAATGATTGCATATCTTGGAGAAATTATGTTTAAGAATAAAAGACACCCGTCGGTTTCTTTTAAACTTCCCCGAAACACTGAACGGCGATTTCAAAATGCCTCCTGCGAAACCGCAAAGAATATTTTTTTACCAAGTGAATTGGATAAAGTGGATATTCTTCCAAGACAGAGAACTGATGATGTTGAGGTGAAGTGGAAATAAAATTACACTTTGCTTTCTAAATCTCTTTTTATTTTATTTAGAAATTTTTCTGTTTCAATTTTCTGTTTTTTATTAAGTTTTCCCTTCCCTCTGACTTGATAGTACCTTTCCTGATTATTTAAAAATTTTAAACTTTCTGTTAAACATTCATCTGAACCTTGTAAGTTTATTTTTACTCCAAGAAAGAAATCTGTGTATCCATATTCATCAAATCCCCCATTTATGAAAGTATTCTTTATTGTTAAATTTGGAATTTCCCTAAGTTTATCATAAATACTAAAAATCTCTTTTATTTCTTCTGAGCGTACATAATCAATATTATTAGCATATTTTTTTCTTGGTTCAAAATAGATTTCTATTTGTTTCAAGAAATTATTATTATCTTTAAAGCGTTTCTTCCACATAATGATTTAATTAATTATTTAATCTTTAAAAATATTTATGTAATTCAAAATATAGTTAGAAAGTTTTATAAAGCAAAAATATTTTAGTTCCTTATCTGATGGACGAAGATTCAAATGAGGATGTCGTTCTCGGAAGTTTAAGATGACAGACATATATCAAATTATTGAAAAAGCACGAAGAACAGGGAAGATTGAAAAAGGAACAAACGAAGTTACAAAAGCGATCGAGCGAGGAACTGCAAAACTTGTTGTTTATGCTTCTGATGTTGAGCCAAAAGAAATTATTCAGCACATTCCTTTTTTATGTAAAGAGAAAAACATTTTGTGCAAAGAAGTTGATAATAAACAAAAACTTGGAATAGCTGTGGGCATTTCTGTTCCTGCTTCATCTGTTGCAGTTATTGATGTAGGCGAAGCTGAAGCAGATATTTCTGGGTTAAAGTAAAATGGCAAAAACTCAACAAGTTAATCAAAAAAAACAAGCTGGTTCTAAAGGAAGCGACAAAATTTTGGGCGTGGTTGCTCCTGCTGTTGTTCAAGAGTTGATTGGTAGGACAGGATTTAGAGGAGAAATTACACAAGTTAAATGTCTTGTTCAAGAGGGCCGAGATAAAGGTCGTCCAATGCGAAGAAATGTTAAAGGTCCTATAAAACTTGGAGATATTTTAATGCTTAGAGAAACAGAAATTGAGGCGCGAAGAATCAAGTCAAAAGTTTCAAAAGGAGCGTATAGTTAAATGATTGAAGTTGATAGAATAAAAAGTGAAATAGAAAGAAGGGTAAAAGAAGGGGATGTGGAAATAGGGGAAATTATAAGAATACGAAATTTATCTAAGGATATTTTTATTTCTTTAAGGGCTTGTTACGCGATGGATAAAAATTATGAAACTCAAGGAGAGAATATAATTAATGGAATTGATTTGAACGTAAAAAAATATGACTTATATTTAAAATATCTTGGGGGAGTTTCAAATGCCTAAATGTAGTTATTGTGGAAAGCAGTATGATACTCATGAAGGTCTTACATATGTTTTGAAAGATGGAACAGTTCACTATTTGTGTTCTGCAAAATGTAGAAAAAACATGCTTATGAAACGAAGAAAAGTTCGTTGGATTTCTAAAGAAAAGAAAGTTAAGGAAAAACTCTAAAAAAAGCTTATTTTTTATTTTATCGTCGATAAAATTGCCAAAAGCTTTATAAATCAAATTGATTTCTCTATAATGTAGATAGATTTTCTACTCATAAAATTCGAATAATTTAACAAAATGTCAGAATATAAAGCAGATTCAATTAAGGTTTTGGAAGGTCTTGAAGGTGTTAGAAAAAGGCCAGCAATGTATATTGGTTCAACAGGTAAAGATGGTTTGCACCACTTGGTTTACGAGGTTGTAGATAATTCTGTTGATGAAGCTCTGGGTGGTTTTTGTAAAAAAATATTAGTTTCTATAAATAAAGACGGTTCTGTTAGTGTTGAAGACGATGGTCGTGGGATTCCTGTTGATAAACATTCTAAGTTTGGGGTTTCTGCAGCAGAAGTTGCAATGACAAAATTGCACGCTGGAGGGAAATTTGACAAAGATTCATATGTAATTTCTGGAGGACTTCATGGTGTTGGCGTTTCATGTGTAAATGCCCTTTCGAAAAAATTAATTTTAGAAATAAAAAGAAATGGGAAAATTTATTTTCAAGAGTATTCTCGTGGGAATCCTAAAACAAAATTAAAAGTTATTGGAAAATGCAAATCAGAAGAAACAGGAACAAAAATAATTTTTTGGCCTGATGATGAAATTTTTTCAACTGTTATTTTCGATTACAAAATTTTAGAAACTCGTTTTAGAGAACTCTCTTTTTTAAATGCAGGATTAAAAATTGTTTTAGAAGATTTGACTAAAGATAAAAAGATTGATTTTTTTGCTTCAGGTGGTTTAATGGAATTTGTAAAGTGGTTAAATAAAAACAAAGAAGTTTTGCATAAGTCGATTTATTTTAAAAGAGAAATTGAAGGAACTGTCATGGAAGTTTGTATACAATATAATACAAGTTATCAAGAAAATATTTTTGGTTTTGTTAATACCATTAATACTGTTGAGGGCGGGACGCACATATCTGGATTTAAAACAGCTTTGACGAGGGTAATAAATGATTATGCAAAGAAAAAAGGACTTTTGAAAAATGAGTCTTTAACAGGTGATGATGTTCGAGAAGGTTTAATGGTTGTGCTTAGTTTAAAATTAGCTAACCCGCAATTTGAAGGTCAGACAAAAACCAAATTAGGAAATTCTGAAATAAAAGGTTTTGTTGATTCGCTTGTTACAACTGCATTGTCTGAATTTTTTGAAGAAAATCCTGCAATTGCAAAAAAGATTACTTCTAAATCACTTGATTCTGCAAAAGCTCGTTTAGCTGCTAAAAAAGCAAAAGATTTGGTTCGCAGAAAAAATGCTTTTACATTAGGTGGCTTGCCTGGGAAGCTTGCAGATTGCTCGAGAAAAAAATCAGATGACACTGAATTGTATTTGGTCGAAGGAGAAAGTGCAGGTGGATGTTTTTCTGGAGATACGAAAGTTGCTTTGGCAGATGGTAGAAAATTATCTTTTAAAGAATTGGTTGAAGAAAATAAAAAAGGAAAAGAAAATTTTTGTTATACAATAAAAAATAATAAAAGTGTTGGAATAGAGAAAATAAAAAATCCAAGAATTACTAAAAAAAATACTGAAGTAATTAAAGTTATATTAGATAATAATGAAGAAGTTATTTGTACCCCTAACCATAAATTTATGTTAAGAAATGGCAATTACAAAGACGCAAA
>JAHILJ010000059.1 GCA_018897135.1 Nanobdellota archaeon
AACCGAAGCAACACAATCTCCTGATTGAACATTTTCATCAACAAATCCATAAGAATACACTTCTTGAAAATATTCATTTGCAATTAAATTTACTACTTTCATTTCCAAGGGAGATTCAGGAGAGCCAGGACAATTAACATTTGCAACATACTTTATTGTTTCATCTTGAGTAGAAATAAACCTGTAAGCAAATTTTACTTCATCATCTTCATAAAAAACATTATCAACACTAATGCTTATATCTGCAACAGCCCCAACTAAGTGAATAATAAAAATCCCAAAGACCAAAAATAAAATAAAATTTTTTAGTAATTCCAAGGTAATTCCTCTTTTAATTTATAATCAGAATTTATATCAAGTGTGGGATCTCCTAATAATTCTGTCATATATTTATAACTTCCAGAATCATAAGCCCTTGCAAAAGATTCCCCTAAAGTCAATTCATCCTTATATATTCCATTCATTGTATTTCTATAAATTTTATTACCTGTAAAGGCTACACTTACTGCACCTAAATGACCCAAACCCCCCTTTCTTATTACGTTATTACAAAAAGATTCACCATTGTATGTGGAACAAGTTGAACAAGCATCATTATAAACAATTGAGTTTTCTAAATAAGGAATTTCACCAGAAGATATTCCTGCCCAACCAGAACTTCCATGATCCATATAAGAAATTACCTCTCTTTTCTCCCAAAGAACTGGCCAATCTAATCCAGGATTATTAGTTATATCACAAACTAAATTATCTCCAAAAAGAGTATCTGTGGGAAAAATACTACAATGAGAATTATAACCAGAGTTACTAAAACTATTAGTCCAATTATGTGCTAACCTCAATTCATAATCAAAAGAACTAGCCATAAATTGGACATTATTTGTTCTGTTAAATTGATTGTAAAATAAATCTCTCCCAAGATAACTTGACACATCAGAAAGGGTAATTCCTTGTATTCTCCCAACTGACATATCTGGGTACCTATCCTCTAAATAAATATCTCCATATTGTGTAAAATCTAATGAACGAAAAATATCATACCATCCTGTTGTCCAAGCAGAATCTCTGAAAGGTATTGCATCTGAAGCTCCAAAGATTGTTAAAAATCCAGAAATATAAAAATCATACTTTTCTTTATTTGTATAAAAAATTTCATTGTCCCTAACCAAAAAATTTTCTGCTCCTGAAGGAATTTTTATTTCCGTTGTTTGAGAAGAAAATATATCATAAATATAAGCTTTTATGCTTACACAATCTTCATAATTGCAATAATCCCCTAAAGGACAATTCCCCTCCTTATCACATTCTTTCCCAGATATTGAACAAAAAGAACCACAATCAGTATTATATGAACAAGACCCGCCCGTTATTTCACAAATCCTATGCACATCAAACCACAAAATTTTCCCCTTATAAATTTTGGGTGCATATCGAAAATTATCATTAATATTTGAAATGAAAATTTTTTGCTTGGTTTCAAGATTATATAAATATAATTTTGCTACCCAATTTTCTCCCTCATATATATGTTCTGTCCAAATAATATAATCTCCATCTATTCTTGGAAATAATACTTTTCCTTCATTAATTATTTCTGTTTGTTGTAAAAGAGAATTGTAATTGTAAAGATTACTTTTTTCTCTTCCTATTTCTTTGCCTAAAAAAATTATATTTTCATCAAAAACTTCTAAAAAATCCTGATTAATCCATTCAAATTTTGCAGTAAGTTTTTTTTCTGTTTCTTTTCCTTTTTTCACATAAATTTCTTTTTTGGTATTACAAGAACCTTGGTAACACCAATTAGATTCCCCACAATCATCATTTATCTCACATACAGAATTATCATTAGAACAATATTTTAAACAATTTTCATCAAAATTACAAGAAATAGATTCATCATTATAACACACCCCTTCTGAATTTTCCAACCAAACCAAATTATTTTTATCCATTGCTAAATTATTGCAAGAACCAGAATAAGATTTTATAAATAATTTTTCAGTTGTTAAAATATCATACAAAAAAAGATCACATTTCTTATAAGGATCGGAAAAACCTACGCCATAAAAAATCTTATCTTGTGAAAAATCATAATTATAAAAATTTGTATTTAATTCAATTTTTTTAAAAGTCATTTTGTCTATATCATAAATATAATATGAATAATCCTTAAACAAAATTTTTCCATTAGAAATAGAAATTGAATTATAAGAAGAGTCCGTAATTTTAATTATGCTCACTTCTTCAGTATTTATATCCTTTTTATAAATTCCTTTTGTGGGGCTTTCATAATTATTTCTTTGTAAACCATTTTTATTATTAACTATTTCCGGGATTAATTTATCAACCTTTTCTTCAAGAAAATTATCAACTCTTTCATAATCCGTTGCTGTTGTGCTTATTATAACTTCATGCTTTGCACTTGCTAAAATAGGTGAAGCCAAACTTGTCTTGCTATAAATTTCATAAACAGGATTTACCGATTTTTCGGGGGGGGAAATTTCTTTAACAGAAAAATGCAAATCGTTTGGATTAACTAAAATAATTTTATCAGTATTCGTCAATTCAACATATTTTTTTTGCAGTTCATCTAAATTATAATTTTCATTACAATTTCTATTAACATTTCCAACACAAATAATATTTTTGCCCACAAAATTAATATCTTTATCCAAACTTGTTCCCTGAATAATTAAAGGAGCATTTAACAGCGACACATAAGTAGAAGCCATTAAACCTAATTCATAATTATCTTCAACATAAACAACATCTTTGTAACTTTCCCAGTAATTTAGATAATCTTCTGGCTTAATTCTTTGAATCTGGTTTTGATTTATTCCTGCCCCAAGTTCTGGCTCTGCAATTAATAAATTATCTAATTCCTGTGGTGTTTCGCTAACAATTGTAACTTTCTTTGCATTATATTGTTGCATAAAATAAATTGATGAATCTATATCAAAAGCATTTAGAATGGGTTTTAAAAATTCAAGTTCTACAATGATGCTTTTTTTACCTCCCGCAACCACACCTCCAAGATTTCCTCCCTTATAAAAAGAAAAATATTCCTGAAGCCCCTTCCCTAAATTAATTTCTAAATCAATTATATTTAAAGAATTTAATTCATTACAATTCTTTACGGTTATATTTATATGAATTTTGTCTCCAACCTTAACAGAAGATTCCAGAATATCTGCTTGGATTATATACAAATCCTTTGGCATCCAATACTCAGAGCAAATATCTTTATTAAAAATACCCACTGCACTAGAATCTTCACTTATTATCCCTACAGAAAGTTCAGCATCCTCCAAAGAAATTTTGCTCTTCAAATCCTCCTCATGATAAATCAGCGTCGGATAAACACAAACACCTTCAGCAGTTCCATAACCTCTTTGACATTCTGAATCATCTCCTTGTTGCTGTGTCCACGTTGTCAAAGGAACCAAAGGTAAAACATCTTTCCAATTCTTATCTGAAATTAAAAAAACCTGGTCATTAAAATATTTAGAAGAGTCCTTTATATTTTTCTCTGAACAAAAAATTCCTTCAGAATTCAATTGATTCCCTAACAAAACAATATCTAAAACATTTAATTTATTATCTTCATTCAAATCCCCGCACAGACCATATTCGCCTTGAAGAATTAAATTTTTCAAAAAAGAAAAATCATTACAATCAACTTTTCCGTTTTTATCTAAATCACCTAATAAAAGACACTTGTCTAATTTACATGCCCCACTAAAACATATTTTCCCTTCTTCACATTCCCCACAACTTTCCCCACAACCATCTTCACCACATTCTTTATCCACACAATCAGGAAAACAATTTTCTTTCCATGAACATCCTTTTTGATTTTCACAAAAAGTTTTTTCATTCAAATCCCCACAAAGTTTTGGAGTTCCAGAACAAGAAGAAGGCAATGGATTTTCTATAGCAATCGCATTAGCAGTTATCGTTCCCCATGAACAGCCTTGCTGATTTTTACAAGAGGTTATATCTTTTAATTTAAAACAAGGAATAGAGATTCCTAAACAACCCACAGAAGACTGAACTTGTTTAACACATTTCTGAATTTCTTTATCACATTTAAAACCCTCTAAACAAAGATGTGCATCATCACAAAAATCATCGCTTAATTCAATTGGAATAGCATGACCTGTTATTTTCCCAACCCAATCAAACCATCCAGCAGAAACCAACGACAAAGATAAAATTAATACTAAACTTAAACAAAAAACAATTCTTAAACCTCTTTTCATAAACTTAAATAGAAAAAACCATATAAATACTTTATTGCATTAAGAAATATATGAAATTCCTACAAGAGATTACACCTAGAGATTATCAACAAAAAATTTTTGAAACTTGTTCAAAATCAAATTGTTTAGTTGTGCTTCCAACAGGATTGGGAAAAACATTAATCGCACTTATGCTTGCTATAGACAGAATGCAAAAGTTCCCGACAGAAAAAATAGTTTTTCTTGCACCAACAAAACCTCTTGCAGAACAACACTTGGATTATTTTAAAAAACATTTGCCCGACCTTTTTGCAGACATGCAACTTTTTACAGGAGCTGTGAATTCTGAAAAAAGAAAACAAATTTACAAAACAGCTGACATGATTTTTTCAACACCACAATGTATTGAAAATGATTTGAAAAAAAACCTTTATGATTTAAAAGAAGTTTCATTGCTTGTAGAAGATGAAGCCCACCGTTGCACAAAAAATTATGCTTATACTTTTATTGCAAAAAAATATTTATCCCAAGCAAAAAATCCGCGTCTTCTTGGATTAACAGCTTCTCCAGGAAGCGAAGCTCCAAAAATAAAACAAATTTGTAGAAATTTATCTATTGAAAAAGTAGAATTAAGAACAAGAGAAAGCCCAGATGTAAAAGAATATTTGCAAGAATTAGAAATTGAAAAAATCTTGGTTAATTTTCCTCCAGAATTTGAAGAAATTAGACATGTTTTATTAAAACTTTTTCATCAATATGTTGAAGAACTTAAATCTAGAAGAATTTTGTTTGGGCCCTCTTCAAAAACAAATTTAATTCATTTGCAAAAAAGTATAGCCTCCACTTTATCAAGGGGAAACACAAATTTTAATTACATGCTTGGAGCAAGTGCTTGCGCACAAGCAATAAAAATGCAACATGCCCTTGAACTTTTAGAAACGCAAACACTTGAAAGTTTTAATACATATTTAAAAGCCCTTTTTAATCAGGCCTCAAAAAAACAAAGCAAGGGTGTTATCAAACTTGTTGCAAAACCAGAATTTAATTTTTGTTTCATACAATCAAATGAACTTTTAATAAAAGGAAAAGAACATCCAAAAATTGAAAAGGTTTTTGATATTATTGAAAAAGAAAAAGCAGAAAACAAAAATGTTAAAATAATTGTCTTCACGCAATTTCGTGAAACAGCAAGTATAATTTCAAAAAGAACAAATCAAATAAAAGGGATTAAATCAAAAGTTTTTGTTGGGCAAACAAAAAAAGCAGGTTCAGGTTTAAGCCAAAAAGAGCAAAAGAAAATAATTCAAGAATTTTCGCAAGGAAAAATAAATGTTCTTTGTGCAACCTGTATTGCAGAAGAAGGTTTAGATATTCCGGAAGTAAATGCTGTAATTTTTTATGAACCAATTCCATCTGCAATTCGTGCAATTCAGCGAAGAGGAAGAACAGCGCGATTAATGAAAGGAAAACTTTTTATGCTCATAACAAAAGGTACGCGCGATGAATCTTTTTATTATGTTTCCCGTGCACGCGAAAAAAAAATGCAGATCTCAATAGATTCAATTCAAAAAGAATTAGCAAATAATAAAAAACTTGAATTCCAAAAAACATTATGAAAGAAATATTTAATATTTTCCAAACAAAAGAAAAAAGAGAAAGTAAAAAAGAATTGATACACCCAAAAGCAATAATTGATTATCGAGAAAAAAATTCTCTGGTTTATTCTGAATTAAAATCATTAGGTTTTGACGTTCAATTTCGAGAATTAAAAGTTGCAGACTATTTAATCAACAACGTTGCAATAGAAAGAAAAACAATTTCAGATTTTAAATCTTCAATGATAAATAAACGACTAACCAACCAATTAAATGAACTCCAACAATACCCTAACCAAATTCTTCTTATCGAGGGCTTAGATGAACAAGAACTTTATTCAGATGATTCTGAAATCGGGATTTCTGCAAACGCGATTCGGGGATTTCTACTTTCAATTTTATTAAATTATAAAGTCCCTGTTTTATTTACAAAAAATTACAAAGACACTGCAAGATTCATGAGTGTGCTTGCAAAAAGAAAACCAAAAGAATCTTCATTAAGAGTAAAGAAAAAAGCGCACAACAAAAAAGAACAACTTCAATTTATTCTTGAAGGCTTTCCAGGAATTGGACCAAAAACTTCAAAAAAACTTTTGGAAAATTTCAAAACAATTCAAGAAATAATTAACTTACCAAAAGAAGATTTAGAAAAGATTCTTGGAAAAAAATCTGAAATTTTCAAAGAACTTGTTGAGAGAAGTTATTGATTATTCTTTTAATTGAGGCAATCTCAAAGTAGCCCGTACAAAACCTAAACTATTTCTATGAAGAGAACAATCCAAAGAAAGGGCCTTAGAATTTCCATTATTAACCCAAGGGTAATTTATTCCTCCAAGACAATAATTCAAAGCAGAGGACCCCCCAAAGTCTTGTGGGGGTGTATAATAAACTGAAGAACTTCCCACCCCTCTTGGAACTCGATTTGTGGGCAATCCTTGTTTAGTTGGATATTCTAACAGATTATCTAAAGAAATTTGTTCTCTTTCATCCATTAAAGTATTTTCATCCAATTCCTCAAACTTTTCAACAATTTTTCCCTTTTCATCAAAATTATGAAAATAAACAATCCACTTTCCTTCTTCCTTCTTAAATTTTGCGTCAAGAAATTCGGGCCCACTACTCCTCCCATAAATTATCTTATTGTAAACTTCTTTATCATTTTCTTTTGTATATTTTAAGAATTCTCTAAATTCAGGAATTGTAGGTATTTTTTGGTTGTTTGAATAATAAAGTTTTTTTTGAGCATTATAGAAAGAAACCCTCCCAAACAAAATCTTTTCTTTAGCAACCCACAAACCTATTGAGGGAACATAATCCCATTTACTTCTATCTAATTCCACAATTTGTTTTGAATTATAATCACTTGATACCATATAAATCCCAGAAATCTAAACTTTAAAAACCTTTCCACATGTAGTAATTTCTAAAAAGTAACACTAAACCAACTCACTCAAAAGTTTTGCCCCGAGTTTAACTGTCAAACCTGTTTTATCTTTTTCAGAATTAATTTCAACAATATCAACAGCTTTCAAATTTTTCATTTTATTTATTCTTGAAACCAAATAAATCATTTGCCTGCTTGTTAACCCCCCTGGCTCGCAGTAACCTGTAGACGGTGCAAACACAGGATCAACAACATCGATGTCAATTGAAACATAAAGCTCTTTTCCATTTGCAAATTCCATAATTGTATCGCATGTGTCTTGCAAATCTTCATTAAGTTTATTCATAGAAATTGTGTGAATTTTACTTTTCTTTAAAAATTCAATTTCTTTTCTGTCCGAATTTCTATTTCCAACAAGCAAAATATTTTCTACAGGAAAACCATATTCAATCAAACCCCTAAGCCATTCTTCATGAGTCGGTTCTTTCATAGGTTCCATTAAATCAGGATGAGCATCAAAAACAATTAAACATGGTTTTTTCTTTTCATTTTTACAATAATCTAAAAAAGCCCTCGTGGTTGAATAACTAATTGAATGATCCCCCCCTAAAAAACCCGTTCTATATTTTGTTTCAAAAGTTTCCAAGGAATTTTCATAAATTAATTTATTTGTTAATTTTAAGTTTGAATTATCCAAGTGAATTTCTTCCAAGTTCAAAAGTTTTGTATCAATTAATTTTCCTGACTCATTTGAATAAATTTCTTTAAGAGACTCCAAAATAGCATTGCCTGCCATTTCGCAACCTTTTGTTTTTCCCAAACCATTTACCCCTGGAACTTTTACAATAAACATAATTTAAATTAAGAAAAAGGGTTTTTAATATTAATGAAAATTGTTGTGTGTGAGACCACGACATATGTCACACCCTATTTTACACTTAAATTTGGTTCACTTTATTCACATTTAATGAATTTTGCCAAACTTCGTCAAGCCAAAATTTTAAGAAAATAATTAAGAGAACTTAGATTTACATATTAATAATTTTTACGTCGGAAAAATCTGCCAAGGGGGATTTTAGAGTTATATTAATTTGGGCACAAATGTGAACTAATTTTCAGTTTAAAAATTCCCAATATCTAAAAAATTCATCCAAACTATGAATGAAAACCAGAATTATATGCTTGAGCAGGATAACCTCTTGCAATTGAACCTGGCGGACTTCTTGGAGGCATTCTTGGTTGCGACGGCAAAACATTGCCTGGACCAGAAGTAAAACTTTGCTTATCTTTTTTCAACCTTCTTCTTATTAAAAAAATAATTCCAATAATTCCTACAATCAAAAGAACAATTATTAAAATAAATATCCAAAGCTTTGATTTTGGTTTAACAGGATCGCAATCGTCAGCACATAAATAAGAACTTTCATCTGCATCGCAAACACCGTCGCCACAAACACCGATTCTACAAGCACCACAATCTGAAACACATTCAGGAGCATTATTTGTATACCCACAATCTTCATACCCATCACATTCACCGTCGCCACAATAGCCCCCGTCACTACAATCTTTTGTTTGAAGTGGTTTTCCAACTACGGTCTTACATTTCTTTACATCAATGCAAGTTCTTGTTCCACAAGTTTCCAAAGACCACCCCCCGCATTTCCAATCAGGTGTGCAAGAATCTCCACCATTTCCTCCGCCCCCACCAGGAGGATTTATCCATTCTTCATCAATAACATCTGTTATCATAAATAAAGAAAAATGCGGGATATTAGATTTATAAAAATAAAGTGTTGCATCAGAACTAACTAATCCTGTGCTTAAGTTTACCCATTCATTTTCTAAAATATACAAACTAACATCTTCAAAATTAGTAACACCTGATTTTCCTAATTTAAAATTTAAAGTTCCCGCTGTTTGAGCATCAACATTTATTTCAAAAATATAAAGTGCTTTAGAATTAGCAGGTAAAAAAACATCTGTAGTATCAAAAAACTCTATTGCTATTTTTGTTGCATCATTTAAACCAGTAATATTTGAAATTAAATTTAAAATCCAAGGTTCAGAAGGAACATAGTTTCCATTTGTAATATTTCCAAATCCCCAAACATTAGAAGAATTATAATTACATTTTCCATTTACTTTTCCAATATTAAACCATTCTAATAAAATTGAATTACAAATAAAAAGATTTCCATCTCTACATTCTTCACCTTGTAGAACACATGCTTTGCCTGTTAAATCATCTTTTACACATTTTCCTTGCAAATCAGAAAAATAACCTTGTTCACAAAAACATTGTCTTTCTTCCCCAGATTCAATGCAATTTTCAGTCCCATCACATTTTTCACGTCCATTTACTTTTAAATCTCCACAATATTCTGTTGCAATACAAGTCCCCCAACCTAAACAATTAGAATTGCATTTTTTTTCTTGCAAGTATAACCAAGAATTATATCCACAATATTGGGAATTGCCATCACATTCTTCTCCCCTATCTAAATTAGTGTTCCCACATAAATCAACATATTCATATCCACATTTCCCGTTAACAAAAGCAGGAAGTGCTCCTTCATTATCTTCCCAAGTTTTTAATGCACCACAAACAAACATAGTCATATTTTCTTCACTTGTTCCTTCTGCTCCACAAAGAACATCTTGCCCAGGGTTTTCACATTGCTCGCCTGTTAAAAATTCCCAAGCGCCCCATAAAAAACTAGTTGATTCTTCTAATTCCCCCGGAACACCTGAAAAAGCAGAGCCACAAGTTCCTTCTGAACATGAACCAACTTGACATTCATAATCATTTAAACATTCTTCTCCTTCTCCTAAAAGAAAATATGAAATTCCATCTATACCACAATAATGTGTAGCATCTATTGGCCCAGGAGGAGAACATGCAAAAATAAAAGATAAACTAAAAAGAAAAAATAAACTAAAAAGAAAAATCTTTTTTATCACCATTATAAAAAAACATAAAACTAATTTAAATATTTATCCCTATTTCAACATGCATTCTTCAAAAGCATCGTTCTTATTAGAAAAACCACTTATTAAAAAACACCAAATTTTTTTCATAAAATTTGCTTGCTCTGCTAAAGCAGCACTAACAGAAGTGCATTCTCCATCTAAACAAACATTATTTTTACATTCATAATCAGAAACACAATCTTCTCCATTAGTTAAGGTTTTTGTCATTAAAAGAGTTGTAGGATTACAATAATAAATAACTTTTTCCATTATAACACCACCAGTTCCCTGGGGGGTATTTGGCTTTTGCGAAGAAACTATTTCTTCTTTACTAACTCTTGTTCCAGGGACAACATTAACTGAAATAATTTTTGCATTTTCTCCTTCAGGTTTACATGCACTTGCAGAATCTCCAACAACACTTGCACCAAAAGGAATTTCTGCCCAAGAACATCCTAAAAAGCCACATGTTTCTTCATCATTCTTATAATCCCCACACATTCCAACATCTAATGTTCCAGAACATAATGAGGTTATATTATATTCACAACCTTTTTGTGCTGTGCATGTTTCTTGATTAGTTGAAAAACTTGAACAAGAAGCAGAAGTTCCAGTACAAATTCCTGATTCACTTACTACTGAAGCTGTAATTCCATCTTTAGGAAGTAATGGTTCTTTTGAACTTGGGGGAAGTAGTGGTGCTTCTGATTCTTCCCAAGTACAATTTTGTTGTAATCCGCAGGCCATATCATTAGTAAAAGTAGCACAAGCATCTGGTTGTCCAAAACATAAAGGGGTTTCATTATGCGAACATCTAAACTTAGCACAAGCTGTTTTATTTGCTGAAAAACTTTCACATGTTTTTGAAATAGTTCCTAAACATATTGTGGTTGTTGCATTTACTATTGATTGAACAGATTCATTATTACCCCCCAAGGTTTCATTTTGAGTTTCATTTTGAGTTTCATTAAAGGTTTGTAAAATATAACCACATTTACCTTCTACTTTTCCTTTATTTACCCAAACATTATTAACACAATTAAAATAATATTCACCATCACATTTTGTTGTTCCTTTTGAACAAACAACCACTGGTTCTCCTACAGGTTCTCCTACAGGTTCTCCTACGTCCCCTCCAACATCAGAACCCCCCACTTCAGTGCCTTCTTCACAAAAACCTTTTCCAAAAAGTTTTCCAAAGAAATTTCCTTTATTCCAAGAACAACCATCTTCAGCATTACAAGCATCTTCATCATCTAATGCAGAACAAATAACAGGTCCTTCTCCAGGTGTTTCTCCACCAGTGTCAGAAGTTTCATCCCATTCACAAACAATAGAACCATCACACTCTTTCTTCCTTAAAACTTCACAATCAATATCTACTCCTGCACAACCACCAAACAACCAAAAACAAGCAAGATGTGAATTACATTCGCTTTCATCTAAAAAAATATTTTTAGTGCATTTCACTTTCAAAGAAGGGTCTTTTTGTTTACAATCAGTTAAAACATCACTATTCCAAGTCCAAGCACATCCGTTCAAATCCCTACAAGTAAGTTCATCTTTATAAGAAGCACAATTACCTAAACCAGAACAAGTTCCTTTTATACTAATATTATGCAAGTAAATTGGTAATCCTCCACCAGTGTCAGAACTTCCAGTTGTTGAATCCCAAGAACAACCCACAGATTCACAAACAGATTCTGTTGTCAGTTCAGAACATTTTGTTGCACTGTCAGTTCCTTTTAATACACAATCACAAATATTTATAGTATTATCATAGTAGGGTACAGTACGGCAACTTTCTTCACAACCCAAAGGAGCTACAGGACTACATCCATCTGCAAACGAACCTTGAAAGATTTGAAACTCTTCACAATTTATTGTTCCTGTGCAAGAACCACCACTTTCTTCAATCAAACAAGAATCTGAGCATCCATCTCCAGAATTTTTATTCCCATCGTCACATTCTTCTTCCCCTTCTATAACACCATCACCACAAGTATGTTCCCACGAACAACCAAGCTGAGAATTACAACTCTTAACTATCGTATAGGATTCGCACGAAGTTGCAGTCCCTGCACAATAATTTTTTTTAAAAAGAGGAGTTTTCCATGTACAACCATCATGAAGACTTTTACAATCATATTTTGATGACATGCTTGAACATCTTGCTGCAGTTCCAACACAATTTCCAACAGAACTCACAACCCCAAAAGAACTAATAAACATTAACCCAACTATAAATAATAATCCAAAAATCTTCACACTCTTTTTATCCATTATAGTTTTAACAAAACCCTATTTATAAATATTATTATTCTTTTTTATTATATAAATTTGCTGACATTTGCTTTGGTTTAAAAATTAGCACAGCAAAAAGGTTATAATCTTCATATTATTTAATAATTATCTTCTTTAAAATTTTGGCTTGACAAAGTCGGCAAAATTCATCAATCACGAGCAAATTAATTTAAAATAAAAAGAAAGATTTATAAGTTAAAAGTAATTAACTTTACCAAATGGTAAAAAAAGTTACTGCTCCAAAAATTGTAGAACAATTTATAAATAATTACAATAAAAAATATTATCTAAGGGAATTTGCAGATTTATTGAAAAAACCCCACCAAACAATAAAACCGTATGTTGAACAACTTGTCAAAGAAAACATTTTGATAAAAAATCAAAGAAAAAATTTAGTTGAATATGAACTTAATTTTAAAAATAAACAAATATACAATTATCTGGTAATTTCTGAAAAAGAAAAATTAACAGAAAGATTAAATAAAAACCCCTTGTTGAAAATTTTATTTGAAAAACTTTCTTCTTTTTTCATGCAAAATACATTTGTCCTTTTTGGCTCATTCGCAGAAAACAATGAAAAAAAATTAGATATTGATTTGCTTATTATCGGAAAAACAAATTTAAATAAAGCCATATCTGAAATAGAAGAAATTTATAACAAAAAAATACACAAAATACAAATTGATAATTTAAACAAATTAGACATGGTCTTAGTTAAAGAAATATATAAAAAACACCTTATTTTTAATAACACAGAACAAATAATAAGGTTTTTTGGAGATTTGTATGAAAAAAATAAACTGGTGTAAAAAACAAGCAAACGGAATTAAAATTAAAGAACCTAATGAAAATCTTAGCCAAGAATATTTTAAAAATGCAGAAGAAAGCATAAGGGTGTTAAGAAGCATAAAAGAAACAAAATCAAATATGTGGCTTGCAACCACAAAATATTATATTGAATATTTCGCAATTTACTCTGTTCTAATGAAAATTGGAATTAAATGCGAAATCCATGATTGCACAATCGCTTTAGTTAAATTTCTTGAAGATGAAGAAATAATAGAAAAAGGAATTTCTAAAATACTTGAAAAAGATAAAGAATTAAGAATAGAAAACCAATATTATCTCAAAAACAAATTTGTTGAAATTGATTTTGAAAAACTTTCTGATTTTATACTTTCAGTAAAAAATTCTTTAGAAACCCTAAACAACGAAAAAATTAAAAAATTAAGAGAAAAAATTAAAACTTTGTAAACAAACTTATTAAAACCAGTCAAGTATAACCAAGCAATAATAAAATTTAGAAGACCCTATGAATATTTTTTCTATGCCCCCGTGGCGAAAACAAAAATAATTAATTCTTACCTTTTTTCAAAAAGAATTTTATAATCTGTTCTCTTTTTTTATTCGCCTCCATGAAAACCAATTATTTTTCCCCCTCAACAATTTTATTTTTTCCCTTCCTACTTTTGTTTTATTCAATTCTTCATAAGCTCTTCTCGCAATAATTATCTGAGAATCTAAAAAAGGTTTTAATTTAAATTTCCAATTTGGATTTTCTCTGACAAAAATCGCCCATCTCTCGATCTGCTCTAAATGAGATTTATCTCTTTCCATATCTAACCACCCTAATCCTTTTCTTAAGTTTATTTATTTTATCTTCATCAATTTTTCCCTGATAAATAATTCTCAAATGCTTGGCATCTTCCAAATCTTTTTCAGCTCCAAGAAGTTCTTCTTTAAATGCAATATTAGATTCAATAGAAGAAAAGAAAATATTTAATTTTGTA